>NZ_JAGGDL010000015.1:0-83960 GCF_017653575.1 Pseudoalteromonas sp. K222D | reverse complement strand
GTTCGCCATTTAAAGTGGTACGCGAGCTGGGTTTAGAACGTCGTGAGACAGTTCGGTCCCTATCTGCCGTGGGCGTTTGAGAATTGAGAGGGGTTGCTCCTAGTACGAGAGGACCGGAGTGAACGAACCGCTGGTGTTCGGGTTGTCATGCCAATGGCATTGCCCGGTAGCTACGTTCGGAACTGATAAGCGCTGAAAGCATCTAAGCGCGAAGCAGGCCTCGAGATGATTTCTCACTAGAGCTATAAGCTCTCTGAAGGGCCGTTGGAGACTACAACGTTGATAGGCAAGATGTGGAAGTGCTGTGAGGCATTAAGCTAACTTGTACTAATTACCCGTGAGGCTTAACCATACAACGCCAAACGCGTTTTATGTGACAGTTCAAGCAAGAAGTTAATATGACTAAAGTAGATATTTACGCAAAGACTTAAAAAATATTATCAGATATTTTCCAAATTCAGTTAATTTGTAGTGATACGAATTAACGCCCTAATTTGCTTGGTAACAATAGCGTTTTGGACCCACCTGACCCCATGCCGAACTCAGTAGTGAAACGAAACAGCGCCGATGATAGTGTAGCATTTGCTATGTGAAAGTAGGACATTGCCAGGCTCCAAATTGTAGAAAGCCCGACTAGAAATAGTCGGGCTTTTTTACGTCTGTAATTTAATAAATAGCCAAAAACCCATGCGAACTCAGTAGTGAAACGAAACAGCTCGAAGGCGAACCCCGCGGAAGGCCGCCCCGACACAAAGAGTGTGTAGTATTTGCTATGTGACTCTCCACTGCTGTGGGCACCACGACATTGCCAGGCTCCAAATTGTAGAAAGCCCGACTAGAAATAGTCGGGCTTTTTTACGTCTGTAATTTAATAAATAGCCAAAAACCCATGCGAACTCAGTAGTGAAACGAAAAAGCTCGAAGGCGAACCACGACCGATGATCGTGTAGCATTTGCTATGTGACTCTCCACTGCTGTGGGCACCACGACATTGCCAGGCTCCAAATTGTAGAAAGCCCGAATTTAACGATTCGGGCTTTTTTACGTCTGCAGAAAAGTGAAGTGTGGGTGAGTAATGTACACAAGTCTCCCGCGTAGGTCGGGCGAGCGTAGCGATACCCGACGATAAAGAGCATCAAAAATAGCTCAAGGAGCCTGTAGCCTTTAACAATCGTAGTATCCTCAAGTTAGAAATCATTTTTAAAATCATTTTGTTGCAACTTCACTGTTGGTTTAATAAGTGACCTGTGTAAAACTACTGAGGTTAATTCAGTAAATCAGGTGACATGAATGTCAAATATTAAAGCTTGGAAACTTCTCAGCCTGTTTTGTTTGTTTGCGGTGCTTATGGGTTGCCAATCTAAAGAAGAGCAACTGCAAAAAACAATTCAAGAATCGATTAAAAAAGCGGAGGTTGAGCTATCACAGCTAGGTACTGCGCTTGATAATGGTAGTTTGCGTAATGCATTATTACTTAAAGAATACGGTGTTCAGCTTAAAAATCAGCAACCAGAACTTTCAAAAGTTGTTGATGTCATTACCCTTGACGCCACTCGTCAAGGTGCACTTTATAGTGGTTTAACACAGCGACTTAAAGATATTAAGGGCACCTACCTTATTCCTCCTTACGAAGATACTTTGCACAGTATTGACTTATTGCGCGAAGCTGCAAAGCCTACGTTATTTTCAGATGCGTTAACCGATCCTATTAATATGCTTGCGGATATGTCTAAAGGTAATTTAGCGCGTATTGGTGCTATTAGTCAGCAAGCTGAAGGCGCTGGAGTTGGTAACCAAATGGTGGGTAATCCTAATTATGGTAACTGGCAATCTAACAGCAATGGTACTAGCTTTTGGCAATGGTACGGTATGTATCGTATTTTAGGGGATGTATTCAATCGTGTTGAATATGGTAGCTGGAGCCGAGGTCGTAAATATAGTTATTACAATGATTACGGCCGCACGCGCTACTCAAGCCCAAAACAAATTAAAGCGCAGAGCACGCTAGAAACACGTACGCGTCAATCATATCAACGCCAAGGTAAGCAGTTTACTAGCCCTTATGCGAGCAAAAAAACGGGGGCGTCAGGCTTAAGCCGAAGTAGCTACACACCACCTAAAAGTCGCAGTAGTTATTCTCGTTCGAGTAGTTATAGCAATAACTCGGGCTCAGTTCGTAACAGCGGTAGTAGAACCTCTCGTGGCGTGAGCCGTGGTAAGTAAAAGAATAAAGTTGGAGTTAGAGTAATATGTATGAATTTAATGGAATAACAATGTGGTCACTACAAGCGCTGGCGATTGATTTTGCAATTATTGTTTTGCTGTTTGTGAGTCTTAAATATATTAAGGGTTGGGTATCTAACCTGCATGCTAATGATGAAATTACTGAGCGTGATAACTTTGCATTTGGTATTAGTTTTGCTGCGGGTTTAGTTGCATTGGCGATTGTGCTTACAGGTGTAAGCAGCGGTGCTTTTGCAGTGTCATTACAGCAAGAAGCTCTGCAAATGTTGGGTTATGGTGCACTGGCTATTTTACTTATTAAGCTTGGGCATTTCTTTCAAGATAAAGTTGCGCTGCGTAAAGTGAGCTTACATAGCGAAATAGTTAAAGGTAACGTGACTGCGGCTGTTATCGACTTTGGCCACGTTGTTAGTGTCGCCATTGTAATTCGCTCGGCATTGCTGTGGGTGGCTACCGACGGTTGGCATGGTTTACCAATTGTGGTTGCTGCTTTTGTTATTGGCAGCCTAGTGCTGTTGTTAGTGAGCCAATATCGCGTACAGCTGTTTAAGCGCACCAATAAAAGTGGTGATTGCTTACAACAAGCAATTATTGATGGCAACTTAGCCGTGGGTATTCGTTATGCCGGTTTTTTAATTGGCAGCGCATTAGCCATTACCGCAGCAACGGGGATTGCGCCTTATGTAGCCGATAATATTAATGCGAGTTTGTTGTACTGGGCTATAAGTGCAGTAGTTAGTTTACTGGTATTTATTATTTTGCACTTAGTGACAATTAAAATAATTTTATCTGGCTGTGATATTTCAGATGAAGTGAACCGTCAAAAAAATGTGGGTGTAGCCGCTATTTCTGCAGCGTTATCATTTGCGGTAGGTATAACTATGGCAACACTATTAGGCGCATAATCGAGTGTCATCAACTATAAAAAGCCCAAGTAAATTTAGTTTACTTGGGCACGATATTTTACTTATTACCGTTATGGCCGTACTCGCAGGGTGTGGCCTTATTTATGAATACTTACTGTCTCATTATGCGGGGCGGGTACTTGGCTCAGTAGAAAGCGCTATTTATGCGATGATCGGCACTATGATAGTAGCAATGGGCATTGGCGCATTTTTAGCACGTTGGTTTAAAGATGCATTTACCGCCTTTGCTTGGCTAGAAAGTATAATTGCTTTGATTGGTATGGGCTGTATTTTAGCCATTGCCGGCGTTATTGCTGTTAGCTATTCACTGCCGCATATGTTTTCGAGTATTTTTAATTTACCTCCCGACGTAGTACTCAATGGCTATGTATTTCAAAAGCTACAAGAGTGGTCGCGTTTTTTACCCTATGTATTTGGCCTTATACTTGGCTTGTTTATTGGTATGGAAATACCGCTTATTGCGCGTATTCGTCAGCATGTTTATGGCCGTTTTTTAGAAAATAACGCAGGAACAATTTATGGTGCCGACTATATAGGCGCCGGAATTGGCGCGGCTATTTGGGTTAGCATTATGTTGTCTATGCCCATAATGCAAGCAGCCGCGTGGACCGCGCTGTTTAATATAATTGCTGGGCTTGCTTTTTTATGGCGGTATCACACCTATGTACGCTTTGCCAAACTGTTATTAGCGTGTCACCTGTTATTACTAGTATTATTTGCGTTTATATTGGTATTGGGCAGTAGTTGGATGGATAACTTGAGCAATGTTTTATACAAAGACAAGGTTATTTATTCTCAAGCCACTAAATATCAACATGTGGTACTAACCGAGCGGTTAAGTAAAAATCAGCCGCAGCCAATAACCGATTTATACTTAAATGGGCGCTTACAGTTCTCTAGTGTTGATGAGCAAATATATCATTCAATGTTAGTTTACCCGGCTATGTTGGCGTCAAACCGTCATGAGCGGGTACTGATCATTGGCGGTGGCGATGGGCTGGCACTTAGAGATGTTTTAAAGTGGCCGGTGAGCAAAGTAACCCTGATTGACCTTGATGGGCAATTGCTTAATTTGTTTGGCCATAAAGATGCTGAATTTACTTCGCCTGAAGATATTAGCCAGCGGTTGTTAAGCCTTAATAGCAAATCTATGCATGATCCGCGTGCAGATATTATTGTTGGTGATGCCTTTTTAGAAGTTGAAAAGTTGCTCGATCAGGCAAAGCAATTTGATACTATTTTAATTGATTTACCTGACCCTAATCATCCCGATTTAAATAAAATGTATAGTGACTACTTTTATAATCATGTACGCCAATTACTAGCACCAGATGGCGCAATGGCGGTGCAGTCAACTTCGCCTTATCATGCTAAAAAAGCCTTTTTAAGTATTGCTAAAACGGTTAAAGCGGCTGGATTTGAATATGTAGAGCAGTATCAACAAAACATTCCTTCATTTGGACAGTGGGGCTGGACTATAGCTACCAAAATGGGGCAATCGGCTAGTGGGCGAATCAACGATGTAACCGCAATGCCGATACGATCAAGGTGGATCAGTAAAGAATATTTACTGGCTAGTTTTATTTTTCCGAATAATTATTTCGAACATATTAAAGATATTGAAGTCAATAGGTTAGGCTCTGGCCAACTGTACGATTATTACCGTACAGCATGGCAAATAGAAAGCGAATTGTATAAAAACTAATAAAACATGGTTGACATAATATGTCAGCCATGAGAATCTTAACTCAGACATAATATGTCAAACGACAAAAGGCAGAGACATGGAATTAAATGAACTTTCAATAAAATTAGCTTCTTTTGAAACAGAAGGCGCTAACTTTGAGTCTTTCTTGATTGCTAATCCAGGTGAGCAAGATGTATTACAAGTCATTGTTGATGAAAATGATGAGCTTCCAATTTTTGTTACGCAAACACAAGAGCAGTTATTATGCATTAGCTACTTGTTTGACGAAGATGAAGTTAAGCCGGAATTACGTAACGAGTTAAACGAAACATTACTACGTTTAAACGTGCCAATTCCATTAAGTGCATTTGCTAAAATCGATAATAAATACGCGATTTTTGGCGCACTGTCGGTAAATTCATCATTAGATGACATTACCCACGAACTAGTGACATTAGCCGATAATGCTATTGATGCACTAGAAGCCGTGACCATGTATTTAAACGATTAGTAGCGATTTAGTGGAGTTAAGATTATGAGTATTTTAAAAAAATTATTTACAGCAGTACGTGGCGGCGCGCGTGAAGCAGGCGAAGCAATTGTAGATAAAAACGGTATCCGTATTTTTGAGCAAGAAATTGCAGATGCACAAAATGCTTTGCACCGTGCTAAAAAAAGCTTAACAGAAGTTATGGCGAAAGAAATGCAAACTAAGCGTAAAATTAGCGCTGTAGATGCATCTATTGCTGAGCATGAAGCTTATGCTGGGCAAGCGCTGGAAAAAGGCAACGAAGCTTTAGCATTAGAAATTGCAGAAAAAATTGGCGAGTTTGAAGCTGAAAAAGCAGAGAACGAACAAGTATTATCTGGTTTTAGCAATCATATTGTAGCGCTTAAACAGCAAGTTAAGGAAGCTGAAAAGTCGATTAAAGAAAACCAACGCCAGCTAACTATGGTTAAAACCACAGAAAGCGTGCAACAAGCTACTATGGCTGTAAACAGCACATTAAACACTAACAGCTCGTCTATGACATCGGCTCGCCAATCACTTGAGCGTATTAAGCAACGCCAGCAAGACCGTCAAGATCAGTTAGGTGCAGCTAAAGAGCTTGAAGCCGATGTAAACGGCGACGATTTAAAAGCGAAAATGGCAGAAGCCGGAATTGGCGACAGCAGTCCAAAAAGTGCTGATATTTTAGCGCGTATTAAAGCCAAGCAAAATAGCTAATAATTACGTTCATATTTAAAAAGGTAACCAGGCTTTAGCTTAGTTACCTTTTTTGCTTAGAAGGCAGCCTTCCTATGTTTAATTTTTTCAAATCTAAAAAAGAGCCAGAGCGTCAGCTTAATCATGCCAGTGAGCTTAAAAAAGGTGACATGTTTACTGTCATCGATTCATTTGCTTATCCAGCGTGGTTAAAAGGGCAAACTCTTCGCGTTATTGATATACAAACTTACCAGTATCAACACAGTAGTGACACTGAGTTTGTGTTGGAAAGTGACAGCGGCCAAGTGGTATTTTTACAAATAGAGCAAGAAGATGGTGAGCAATGGGCTAACTTTTCTATAAAAGTACAACGTGATGAAGTAGAAGATATATTTGGCCTTGATCAGTTTGCGCGTATTTTTGATGAAGAGTCTTTAACGCATATCACAGTGCAAAATATACCAGAGCGTTTTACGCAGTTTTTAGCTAACAACTATCAGCAAAGCGAATCGCCATTTGTGTGTTATTTTCATAATAAAGACTATCGCAATCAAGCTCTTCCACGTTATGAGCAAGAAGGTGGTGAGCTGTGTGAAATGATTTGTTTAGAGTCTGATGATAAAGGCTTTGGTTTAAATATTGAGATTTGGGATGGTGGCGAAACCGAAGTATCGCTTACCTTAACGCGGCCAATTACCGACATTGTTGACTTGTTTCCAGGAGACGCTAAGTGAGTGATGCTAAAGAAAAGTGGTTACGCCAAGAGCAGGCAGTGCGTGCCACGCAAATGGCATTTGATCTAAGTAGCGAAGTACAAAAGTCGATAAAAAAGCAAGCGATTGATCAAGAGCTAACACCTTCAGATATGATCCGCAAAATACTCGGTTTGGATGTAAAGTCTAAAAAAACCCGACAGCGTCTATCGTTTAATTTAAACGACGATGAAATAGCACAGCTTGCAAGCCGTTTTGATGTGCAAAGTGATGATAAGCGCGTAGTAAAGCAACGCGTTGCAGAACTTTTGATTGCTCATACAAAAAAAATTAAGTAGTTTTATGTTATAGACGCTATGCCCTTAAACTAAAACGATAAAATAACGAGTTGCCGTGAATATAATTTTAATTGCTTACTTACTAATTTTTGCATTATTTGGTACTGCGGCAAGCTACTTTGTGCGTTTTATTTATGCGTATTGGGTGCTTAACAAAATGCCAATGCACTATATTATTAAGGCGGGGATTTGTTTAGTAATGGTGGTAATTATTTCAGCGTTAATCCCATATTTAGGATAACGCTGAAATTAAATTGTTTGCAGCATTATTTTATTTCAAAAGGTTGGCATTGCTGATTAATACATAGTGATTGTACTTCAAGCACTGATGGGCAGTCAGTTAAGCCTTGTGCCTTATTTAGCGTGTTTTCTTGTGCTGTTATTTGCTGTGCAATCTGCTCAGCTTGTTCTTGTTGGGTATTAAGTGTTGAGTACACCGTATACTTACTTGGCCCACCGCACGCACGCGCACCTACTTCAAGCACTTTACATTGAAAGCTAGCTGTACAGCTATTGTTACTAACAATATCGTTAAGTTGACTATTAAGACTCGCTAAACTCGTTCCGTGATCATTGCTTGACGATGTTGTGCTAGCACAGCCGCTCAGTAATAAAATACTAGTAGCAATACTTACAATTGATAGTTTAATTGCTGATGGCAAACAACTCATAACCTTATCCTTAAAATACACTTACTGCTGAGCCTTCAAGTTTAACACATTTATTTTCTACACACTGCGTGCTTGGCGCAGTTAAATGTTGGCAAATACTGACCATTTGATTTTGGGCATTATAGTTACTTTCAAAAGTAGTGATTTTTTTACTTAATGCAGTGACTTGCTCAGTTGTTGCTGTTGTCGTTGAATACACTATATAACTACTTGGGCCGCCACATGCTCGGCTACCTACAGCTTCTACTTGGCACTGCGTACTGCTATCACATTGTTTATTAGCAATGAGCGTATTTAATTCATTTTTAGCTGTTTTAATGTCATCAAGAGTAACTGTTTTCATGGCAGTATTTGATAGTTTTTCGGCTGGGGCATGTAATTCTGCTTTGTTACTTTTTTGCAGTTGTTGTAGTTTTTGCTGCGATGGCGTTGTTGCTTCGCTGGCAGTTGTTTTTTCTGTTTCTGCTACGGGGTTATCTAAACAAGCGGTTAAACACAGTGGTAAAAATATAGCTAGCAATGGTGTACGCATAACAAATCCTGATAGTGGTGAATTATTCACCACTATCATACACTGTGCATTTGTTACGGCAATAAAAACTCTATTATCAAGCAATTAAAGCCGTTATTAATTACTGTGAATATTTACAGCCCGCCTTGGGTTAACTTGCTGGGGTTAAGTAGCTTTTCGAGCTCGCTGCGCGATAAATCAGTTTCTTGCTCGGCAACATCAATAATTGGGCGAGCTTCTTTATATGCTTGTTTCGCTATTTTGGCTGCTTTTTCATAACCGATCACCGGATTTAGCGCGGTTACTAAAATAGGATTTTTAGCCAGTGCCTTATCAATATTTAGCTGATTTACTGTAAAGCTAGCAATGGCTTTATCTCCCAGTGCTTGGGCGCTATTAGCGAGTAACTCTATACTTTGTAAAATATTATAAGCAATTACCGGCAGCATTACATTTAGCTCAAAATTACCTGCTTGGCCGGCAACGGTAATTGTAGCGTCGTTACCAATTACTTGGGCGCTCACCATAGCTGCCGCTTCGGGGATCACTGGGTTTACTTTGCCGGGCATAATAGATGATCCGGGTTGCAGTGCTTCAAGCTCTATTTCACCTAAACCAGCTAATGGACCAGAGTTCATCCAGCGCAAGTCGTTGGCTATTTTCATTTGCGCTACAGCAAGTACTTTTAATTGCCCTGAAAGCGCGACAATGGCATCTTGCGAACCAATATTGTAAAAAAAGTTACTGCTAGGCGTAAATCTAATACCTACGTTGGCACTGAGATTATTAGCAAATAGCGGTGCAAATTGTGGATCGGCATTAATACCTGTTCCTACAGCGGTACCACCTTGCGCTAGTTCGCAAACACGCTCTAGGCTATGCCTTATACCAGCCGCGGCATGGTTAATTTGCGTTTGCCAGGCACTTAGAGTTTGCCCAAAAGTAACCGGCATAGCATCCATTAAATGAGTGCGGCCGGTTTTTACTATAGCGCCAACCTCGGCTTTTTTGTGTTCTAAATGCTGTGATAGTTTTTCTAGTGAAGGGAGTAATTCGTACACCACATTTATTGCGCTGCTCAGGGCAATGGCAGTAGGGATCACATCGTTAGAGCTTTGCCCCATGTTTACATCATCATTAGGATGAATGCTTTCATCGCCTAGCCGGCTTGCTAAAGTGGCAATCACTTCATTGGCATTCATATTTGAGCTAGTACCCGAGCCAGTTTGAAATATATCGACCGGGAAATGCTCATAATGGCTACCATCAATAATTTCTTGGCATGCTTGCTCTATTGCTTTAGCTTTAGTTTGGCTTAGGTGCCCAAGCTCAAAGTTGCTCTGCGCTGCCGCTTGTTTAATGTAAGCAAGGGCGGTTATAAACTGCTTAGGCATAGCTAAACCACTGATGGCAAAATTATTCACAGCGCGCTGAGTTTGCGCTTGATATAGTGCATTAGCAGGGACTTGTAACTCGCCCATGCTATCTGATTCTGTTCTAAACTGAGTCATAATATTCTACCTTAAAAGGATTAAACCAGCGGCTGAGAATGCTCATTACGCACTCGCTTGGTAATTATTTATTGTAAGTAAACCTTGTACTCTATCTGTAGGCTGGTGTGGTAAATTGCAAGGGTTATTTGATAATAGTTATCATTACATTTTTAGCTAGGTGTTTCAATGTAAAGTACAGCTATAAAAGTATAGATTAATTAACTGGCTTTAAAGCGTACATTAGCGCACGACAAAATACGCTAAATTTGTTTTACTGTTGCGCATCAGTCTTTAACCTTGAGAGTAAAAATGATCAAGCCATTCTCACAAGCGTGTGAAAATAATAAACAGCCTATTTTAGCGCAGTTAAAATCTGTGTTAGCGAATGCCAAAACGGTGCTCGAAATAGGCTCAGGTACAGGTCAGCACAGCGTGTACTTTGCTCAGCAGTTGCCGCATCTACAATGGTATAGCAGCGACAGAGCGATTAATCATGAAGGTATTAATTTATGGCACCGCGAGGTTAATTTAACCAATTTACATGCTCCCCTTGAACTTGACTTAAACAATGCGTGGCCAATAGATAAAGTGGATGCTATTTACACGGCTAATACTTTTCATATTGTAAGCTGGCAACTTGTAGAGCATTTTTTTGCGGGTGTAAAACAGCATTTAAATGACCAAGGCATAGTATGTATTTACGGGCCATTTAAATATAAAGGCGAGTTTACTAGCCAAAGTAATAACGACTTTAATCGCTTTTTAATAGAGCGCGACCCACTTAGCAGTATTAGAGATTTTACAGCAGTTGAGCTATTAGCAAAGCAAGCAGGGCTAACGTTAATAAGTGATATAGCCATGCCTGCTAATAATCAGTTACTGATTTTTAAACGGCAGTAATGCGCTGCATTGATCTTTATAAATATTAATATGCTGGCGTTCACGCTTTAAGTAATCGCTAATTGCGTTGCCAAAGTTATTATCAACTATATGGTGAGCTGAGTAGGTTAATACAGGGGCAAAACCGCGTGCTATTTTATGCTCACCTTGTGCCCCTGAATGAAAACAGCTGAGGTTATGCTTTATTGCAAACTCAATCCCTTGGTAATAGCATAGTTCAAAGTGCAGAGAATCTACCTCTTCGCTTGCCCCCCAATACCGCCCATACAGTGTATCTGCTCCTATTAGGCTAAGGGTTGCGGCAATAATAGCGTCTTCTTTTTTGGCTAGCATAATGACTAGCTTGTCGGCCATTAGCGCATGTAAAAGCTTAAAAAAGGGCATATTTAAATAGCCTAAGTGGCCAGAGCGTTTTAAATAAGTACGTTGATAAAATTCGCAAAATAGCTGCATAATTTCAGGCGTAATTTGCATCCCTTGCAGCCATTCAATAGTAATGTTTTGTTGGGTTATTTTGCTGCGTTCTTTTTTTAGTGATTTACGCTTACGTGAATTAAGCGTATTTAAAAAATCGTCAAAGCATGTAAAGCCTTTATTAAACCACTGAAATTGCACACCCACTCTAAGCATAGCGTGTTGCTCAGTGAGGTGTGTGGCTTGGGCTAAGTTGCAAAAATTAACGTGCCAACCAGACCAGCCTTGCTCTTTGCTGTGCAGGTTTAGTAACTCTGTAATGTATTTATACACTAAACTAGGATTGCTGTGCTCTATAGCAATACGGCTACCTTCAATGGGACAAAATGGCACACCGCATAACCATTTAGGGTAGTACTCTAAGCCATGTTTCTCGTATGCTTCTGCCCAGGCCCAATCAAACACATATTCACCGTAAGAGTGGCTTTTTAAATAGCCAGGTGCCAGCGCAATAATATTTTCGCCCTCAAAAATAGCTAAGTGATAAGGCTGCCAACCATTTTGTTGATTAACACACTGACTTTGCTCTAATGCGTATAAAAAAGCATGTTGGGTAAATGGCTCGTCGCCAAACAAACGTTGCCAATGCGCTCGCTCTATTTGATTAATACTACTAAACCATTGATGCGAAAATGTCGCCATTACTACTTACCTTGTGCGTGTTCTACGTTTTTTATAAAGGTGCTTATTTGTTTTTTAAGCTCAGGAAAAAAGGGGTTATAGGTTAATCGTTGTAAGGTGGGATATTGCTTTAAGTTAGCAGCGGTACGTTCTCCAAATTGCGGATCTTTTGTGGTTTTACAGGTTTTATATAACTTTTCGCCGCCAATAAAACTGCCGCAATTACGATAAGAGGCACTAATACCATAATGCGGATTTTGTGGTGAGTTAACAATGGCAATATGCGATATACCATGGATTTTTAGACATGCTTCGCTGGCACACTGCGGATTTAATACTCTGTAATCTGCTGCAAAATTTGGGGGTAAAATAGTGCTGCTACCATAAAGCACTAGGGTATCGAGTTTTTTATAGCGACTTAAATTAGTATTATGTAGTGCATTTAATAATTTAAGGGTGGCATGGCTATCAATTGTCGCGTCAATATCGCTTATTACGCTAAATACAGGCAATGCCAAAGCAGGGCGCTTACTTAAGTGTTTAATGCTAACCAATGACATTGCATCATATGAGGCTGCTGCAGCATTGAGTGGAAACGACTCATACTTAGCAAAATCAACATCGGCGTCTTTATCTATCCAATTTAAAAATGGGATTAAATCAAGCCACTTGGCTATCCAACCTTGTTTATTATGCGGCTCGGAGCCCGGTGAAAATAACATAAGCGCCGTTATTTTTGATGAAAGCGCTTGCGTGATTGCATAGTCTATAAGTAGTGCGGCCCCCGTAGAGTAGCCCCCTAAAATAACCTCATCAAAGTCTTGTGTTGTGCGCTCTATAGCGTAACGCACAGCTTGTTGCCATTGCTGTAGGTCTACATCTTGTAACGCACTAGCAGCACTGCCGTGGCCGGGTAACAAAATAGTGCGTACGGTATAACCTTGCTGATAATACACTTGGGCTAAATCGTGATAGGTAAAAGGAGAGTCGGTAAGGCCGTGCACGAGTAATACCGCTTTTTTACTTTGTGAATGTTTTAACTCAAAAGGAGCAATAATGTCGGCAATAGTGGGGTTAGGCTTACGACTGCCTTGAGTAACTAGTTGCTGATACGTTTGAGTAAATACAGGGCATGGCATAGCAGCGCGAGGATTAGCTACACTAATATACTGATACGCATGATTGAGGTAGCTATTAAATGGGGCACGCGCTTGGTAATCAAAATACGCTTGATGGTGATCCTTTGTATAGCGTAATAGGCCTTGCTGTTTACTCTTTTTAATAAATTCAAAATCGCTTGCCTGCGTAATACAATTTTCAGCGACAGCTAAGTGAGGCAAAAAGCTAAGCATACAAGTTAAAAATATTTTTAAAAACACACTATTATTGTTCATAAACCACTGCATATTGAGCAAGACACTCGGTTAGCTTAATTAGTTCAAGCGGTTTTGCAAGGTGTTGATTAAAACCAACCGCCTGAGCGTGTGCTTTGTCTTCGGGCATAACGTCGGCAGTTAAGGCAACAATTGGCAGTTCCTCAGCCGTTTTAAATTGCCTGATCAGTGCCGTTGCTCTATAGCCATCCATTACTGGCATTTGGCAATCCATAAGCACTAGGTCAAAATGCTGTTTTTTTATAATATTAACTGCAAGCTCACCATTTTCAACAACCTGTGGCACAATTTTTAGTGAGCCAAGCATGGCTTTTATAACCATTTGATTAACCGGGTTATCTTCGGCCACTAAAATTTTTAAAGCGGCTATATTAGTATTATCTGTAGGTTTTATAAGGGGTTCTTGCGCTTTAACCGTCTCTATTTCTAATGTAAATGTAAAAGTAGAGCCTTTATCAAGCTCGCTATGTAGCGCTATATTTGCATTCATTAATACACTAAGCTCTTTGGCTATGGCTAACCCAAGGCCGGTGCCACCAAACTGCCGAGAAGTAGAGTTATCGGCTTGAGTAAATGCACTAAATAACTTTTCATGTTGAGTTGCTTTTATACCTATTCCGGTATCAATAACGGCAATTGTTAGCTGTGCTTTATTGGGCGCAATAAGTTGCGTATCTACATTTAAAGTAACACTGCCAGCGTTAGTAAATTTAATAGCGTTACTGCATAAATTAAGCATTATTTGCTCTAATCGCATTGGATCGCCAACAAACCAAGTGTCTTTAGGGATGTTGCTATTTATTTTCCACACAATTGCTTTGCTTGCAGCACTTTGTTCAAACATAGTATTAATGCGCTGAATAAGTGCGGTTAAATCAAATGGAATACGTTCAAGCACTAGCCGTTTTGATTCAATTTTAGATATATCGAGAATATCGTTTATCAAATTTAATAAGCTTTTAGATGACGAATTTATTTTATCTAAATAATCAATTAGGGTATTGGCGTCGTCTTCTTTACGGGCAAGCGAAGAAAAGCCAATAACAGCATTTAGTGGCGTGCGTATTTCATGGCTCATATTAGCTAAAAATTGACTCTTAGCCCGGTTAGCCAAATCAGATTGCTTTTTTGCTTGTACTAACGAATAAGTACGCTCTGCTACTTGGCGAGTAAGTGCAATTTGCTGCTGATTAAACAGTAGTAAAATCAATAAAATTAATGAGCATACAACTACTTGAAGTATCAGCAGCAGTAAGGTGAGTTGATTATTATGTTGAGCTAAAAAGGCATCTTTAAGTGCCAGTTTTACGATCCATTGTTGCCCGCCAAAATCGACATTAAACGATATTAGCTTACTGCCTTGTGCAACATTAAGATTGTTTGAGTTACTGTAAAATGCGGGTTTGTTTATATCTTCATAAATAGCAATCGAAAACATTTTAGACTGCTGCTCAGTAATGGCCTGCTTAATAATTTGAGGGACTAAAAATACGCCTGTGGCATAGCCTTTAATGGTTTCTTTTTCATTGGATTGAGAATATACAGGCGCAAATAATAAGTAAGCAGCATCAGAGTGCTCAGTTTGTACGAGTTGAATTATTTTAGTTCCCACTGGCTGATACTTTATTGCGGGGTTGAGTAAGGATGCTTTGCGATCTGGGTTTGAATATACATTAAACCCAATTGCTTTTTGGTTGCTATTAAGCGGTGCTATATATTTTACAATAACGAGTGGATCGTTTGGCTCTAAAGGTTCACCAATAACATCATAATTTAAGTTATAAATGCTTGAAATTTCTTTAGAGAATGCTTGGCGTTGATGAGATGGGATTTTTACATTCCATGATAAAGCTTTTATAAATGAGTGCTTAGCAAGTAGGGTGTTGGCATATTGATTAAAGTCTTGCTGGCTTAATGTTGGCGATGACTGAACTTGGCTAGCTAAACTTTGCACAGCAATAATGCTGCGATTAGTATAGCGGTACAGGCTGTTTTCTATCACTTGCACTTCGCGCTCAGCAATTTTTATCGCATTAATACGGCTTTCACTATCGTATAATTGTGTGGTGGCCGCTACTGATACAAATAAAATGCAACATACCGAAAGTGTCGGTAGCACCGAAATATTATAGTTATCAGACTTCTCTGGTAATAACGAAAGTAAAAATGGAGTGGCAATTAACACCCCTAAAATATCACCTAACCACCAGTAAGTTGTGTTTTTCCAGTGATTATCTGCACTGTACATTGCATTAAATTGGCTTAGTGCAAACACGCCAAAATTAGCCGAAATTAAACTGACTAAAACACCTACAACTACAATAAAATAAATAATGTTTTGGCGCTTTTTAAGGCGCAGAGGGTGGCCTAACCAAAACTTTAATATTGCGGCCCCAACCATGGCCTGCAATACCACCCCAAAGGCAATATACATAGCCTCGTTTAATGAATTTCCTACCAATACCATTTCATGAGTTGTATTAGCAAAAAAATTTAAATTAAATGCGAGAGCCGCTAAAAATAGCGCAGGAATAAATCGCCACCACCACACAAAGCAGCCAACTAAGGCTATACCAGCAGGTAACCAAACCGGAATAATTTGCGAGTTAAAGGTTAGCTTGGTAAGTATTACTCCTACAAAAAAATAGGCTAAAGAAAAAATAATGTAAAAAACACTAGAGTAATACTTGGAGTTAAAATTTTTCACATAAATCCCTGTACAAGTAATATTCCCAATTTAAAATATCAGTATAGCTAACAGTAAGTTATTTGCGGTATTTTTTATAATGGTAATTGTTTTTTGCTAAAAGACTGCTTTAACACCACGGTTGATTCTATATTAGCGATACAGCTTAAGCTCCCTAGTTGATGCTTAACAAACTGCTCATAGCTTTCTAAATCATGCGCAATTATTTTTAGTAAATAGTCGTAACTTCCCGATATTACCGAACACTCTAGCACATGAGTGAGCTTTTCTACGTGTTGCTCAAATTGCCGGGCAGCACTGGCCGAATTTTGATTTAAACGTACAAATGCATACACCAAAACGTTTAGTTTAAGTGCCTTGGGGTTAATAGCAGCGTGGTAGCCGGTAATAATACTAGCTTGTTCTAGCTTTTTAATTCGTCTAAGGCAGGGCGTATCTGAGAGGCTAATATGACTGGCAAGATCTGCAACAGACATTCTGGCGTTGGCTTGTAAGGCAATGAGCAATTGCTGATCTTTTTTATCGAGCATATATAGATTCTTATTAATTATTTTTATATTTGTAGTGATTATTGCTAATGATGTTGATAATTACTAATTTTTTAGCGTTTTACCCTCATTAAACTCTGTTAGCATTTAGTGATAACTATAATAACAGGAAACAATAATGAGCACCCATACAGCCATTTTTGATCGATGGATAAGAAGCGCCTTCCCACAGATAAACAGCGAGCTTGAGCAACTTTACTGGCAACAAGATGATAAAGCCAATGTAGAGGGGTTGGGAGAGCCTTTAAAACAGCAATTAAAAGATGAAGGTAACGCATTAATAAGTAATTTATTAGCGGAGGGAAATACCGATGAAGGTTTTGATAGTGCGTTTGATTTACTCGGTAATGTAGGGCTTTTTATGGCGGCGTGTCGTCGTCATGAAATTACCGAGCCAAGCCGTGAGACCACATCGCCATTGGTAGAAGCGTCGGCACTAGCAATGCATATAGGTGCCTCTATTGGAGTAACGCCACGCTTTGCGACTGCCCATTTAACCACGCACAATAAAGCGCTAAATGGCACGTATAAACGTTTTACTAATTTACCCGACGAAAAACTATTTATTGATTACAACACCCAAGGTATTTTGGCATATAAACGCGCCAGCGATGCATTATTAAAAATATTACCATTAGGTATTTCGCACCCCACCTGTGCCGAGCTATTAAAAGTAGCAAAACAAGCGTTAATAGATGTAATTGAATCGAATAATGCACTTTATACCCAGTTAGACACAGAGCGCTTTTTTAATTGTGTGCGCCCTTATTATAAACCGCATCGAGTAGGCAATGAGATATACAGAGGTGCTAATGCGGGAGATTTTGCCGGCATAAACGTTATCGATATGCTACTTGGGCTGTGTAGTGCCAACGAGCCAAGTTATTCACAAATGCTGGTGGATAAGTTTTTATATATGATGCCAGAAGATCAGCAAATATTGCGCGAAGCAATGCGCATGCAAAGCTTTATGGATGACTTTTTACAGGCGCAGCAATATAAAGACAATGACTGGTTTAAATACCACGCAAAGCTATTTATTCAGGTGTGTAAATTACATGGTGACACTGCAATCGGTCATCATAATCAATTGGTTGAAAAATTTATTGCGCAACCGTCAAAGCAAATGCAACAGCAACATATGAGTAAAGTAACAGCCAGTGGCCCACCATTACATGTTTTGCTCGATTCGTTAGAAAAACTCCGTGATAAACGTGCCAGCGCTAAACGCGACGATATAAAAACACGTTACGACGATATAAACTTGCTAAAACAGTGGATTAAATAAGATGAATCAACACGATTTTTGTATGGCCGAAGGCTGTTATTTATTAAGCCACTCAGTAGGGCGTCCACTGAAAAATAGTCAGCAGCATTTAGCGGCTCATTATTTTTCGCCGTGGGAATCGTCAAATAAAGAACCCTGGCAGCAATGGTTACCTGCAGTAGAGCAATTTAATACCGCATTAGGGCAGTTATTTAATGCGTCTAGCGAGCAATTTTGTCCACAAGTTAACTTATCCAGCGGCTTAACCAAATTGTTAATGTCGCATCCGCGATTACAGCAAAAAAATTGCAAAGTATTAATGACGCAAAGCGACTTTCCAAGTATGGGCTTTGCGATGCAAAAAGCTTTGCCAAAATGCGCGCAAATAACATTTATTCCTGAATATGAAAACTTAACCGATATTACCGTTTGGCAGCGTTATTTAACGGATAACATAGATTTAGTTTTTATCAGTCACGTATATTCAAATACAGGGGTACAAGCCCCTGTACACGATATTGTTGCTTTTAGTAAAAAAACGAATAGCTTATCAATCATTGACGTTGCGCAATCTGCAGGGGTGATACCGCTTGATTTAACCGCCTTAAATGCTGACTTTATGATTGGCTCTAGCGTTAAATGGCTATGTGGCGGCCCTGGTGCTGCTTACTTATGGGTTAACCCACAGCAAATAGCTGTTTGTGAGCCTAAAGATGTTGGCTGGTTTTCTCATCAAAATCCCTTTGAGTTTGATATAAATCATTTTATTTATAACAAGGGAGCGCTTAAATTTTGGGGCGGTACTCCCTCAGTTGTACCTTATATTATTGCAGCCAATAGTATTGCCTATTTTGCCGCATTGGGAATTGATAAAGTTAGGTCGCATAATTTAGCAATGCTTGCGCTTATTCAGCAACAGTTGGGTAAATATGTTGTGTCGCCCACGCTGCAGCATCAATGCAGTGGTACTGCTATTTTAAACTTTAACATGCAGCAACAACATGTATTGAATGAGCTTAATAGTGCAGGGATTAGTGTGGATGCCAGAAAGCTTGGTATACGAGTTTCACCGCATATATATAATAGCGCCGACGCAATACATAAGTTTATAGCGGTTATAAAAAAAGCGATTAAGGTTGTTGACTAAGTTGCTCTTTTTGCTGATTTAACGCCTCTATTTGTTGCTGTGCTTGCCCAATTAAAGCATCGTATGACTGTTTAAGAGCTGATGTTTTAGTTGCAATCGCATTGGCAATAGAGGAAGCCCCTAAACGATTTGCTTTATCTTGCGTCATGTAATCAATTTGCTGTTTTTTTTCTGTGTATTGCTGCTGATATTGTTTAATAGCCAGTTGGTAGCGTTTTATATCACGATTAATTTGCTGCGTTTTTAAGTAATCATCAACAGAAGTATCTGTTATTTTACTGCTAGCAGTTGTATCGCTATAGGCTGTGGTTACATTAATATTTTTTAGCGTAATGGCTTGTGCATCTAGAGCACAGGGCAGCTGGCTAAATGTAGGAACACCTTTAATAACGCATTTATAAACAGTAATGTTTTCTGCCAAGCTAAAGGTTGGCGCGGTTAAGCAAATTGATAGCAATATAACCCGGATCATAGTTAAACCTAAATTGGCTTAAAGTTAAGTTAATCATGCCCTAAGTTATAGTTTGGTACAATTTGTTTAGTTTTATAAATTTTAGGCACAAAAAAACCACAACTAAGTGGTTTAAATTAAGTATGGTGGAGAGGGAGGGATAGACTTGCTTACATCCATGTAATCAATCGCTGCGCGACGCTTGCAGCGGCCCAAAATGTTCCCGACATTTTGTTGAACCCTGTCGAGGGATCTCACCCTCCCAATTTAGTCTTGGTGTTAAATTATAGGCATAAAAAAACCACAACTAAGTGGTTTAAATTAAGTATGGTGGAGAGGGAGGGATTCGAACCCTC
The DNA here is from genome assembly GCF_017653575.1 of Pseudoalteromonas sp. K222D. Lineage (NCBI taxonomy): Bacteria > Pseudomonadati > Pseudomonadota > Gammaproteobacteria > Alteromonadales > Pseudoalteromonadaceae > Pseudoalteromonas > Pseudoalteromonas sp. K222D. The sequence continues at coordinate 64,305 of NZ_JAGGDL010000015.1, read as the reverse complement.
GATAGAGCTACAAACTCTATACTCCCTTAGCAGGGGAGCTCCTTCGGCCACTCGGACACCTCTCCAACGCATAACCGTTTTTTTATTGATGGAAGTAAAAATTAAAGCCACCAATATAAATGTGGTGGAGAGATAGGGATTTGAACCCTAGATAGGCTACAAACCTATGCCGGTTTTCAAGACCGGTGCATTCGACCACTCTGCCATCTCTCCGTGACGCAGAATAATACTTAGGTCATACGCATGTGTAAATAGCAAAAAGACTGTTTGCTTAAAATTTAGGCTAAAATGAGGTTTTTTTTGTAAATAAGGGGAAATAAAGACAATTTTAGTAAAATTAAATAGGTTGCAGCAAGCAGTGGGAGCTAAATAAGAAGCTTTATTTAGTGGTTGGGTGCTTGCTGCACCGTATAAATAGTCATGGTTGTGTGACTATTTATATTGAGCTGTGCTACCAAGAGCGAGTCTTTTACCGAAGCGATTAAGCTTTGCTAACATTTTAGCTTTACGATTTGTTGGTTTAACGGCAATGTGAGTAGCAGCTGTTTCATTTAATGTGTTAATTGGGTTCATTACTTAACTCCGAGTTGTGGTTGGTGAAAACGGGGGCATTCTGCCTCTTAATTGTTTAAAAATAAAGCGATAAAAATTGAGCCCGAAGCATTAGTTATTTTAATCCGAAAGGATTTTATTAACCTGCCGTTCACTTGGTGGGTTTGGGTGTTTTTGCATTTTTATTCACGCCGTTAGTTTTTAAATCCCTTTTGTTATGGGGTCTCTGTGTTTGTTTTTATTTTTAATGCGATAAAAGCATTCTTTTTTGGTTATTTATTCAGATTAAATTATTTTAATTAAATGATTTTTTATGCTGTTTAATTAGTGTTTATAAAATTAACTTTATGAGCGTTAAAAAAATTCCAGTAAAGTTCTAAAAAAAGTTGGTGTAATGCACTTTATATTTGCATTGCATGGGTGAATTACTTAGCTTTTTAGCAAAATGGTGTTTTTAATAAAGTTAGTATTACTAGGAGTTATAACGAACACTTGGCAGCTGTTTTTATATTAACCAATAAAAAAGCGCCTACTTTACAGTAGGCGCTTTTGCGTTAGTTGCGTTAATAACGCGTCTAACTGGGGACAGAGCCTCTTCTAGCAACCGCTCTGTTTGCTAAAAAGGCATTAATTCGTTTTGTTGGGGTAAGCACTATGGCGTTACCAAGTAGTACTAAGCTAAACCCTGCAAAGGTATTTGCATGCCATTCAAAGCCTTCATAAAAGCTGCTTAGTGTTACCGCAACTAAAGGAAACAGTACGATGACATAGCTGGCTTTTTCGGGGCCAATATTTTTTAACAGTGCAAAGTAACAAGCAAAGGCGATTACAGTGCCAAAAATAGATAAGTACAATAACGACAGCCAATAGCTAGTAGGTGCAGTGAAATTAAATTGCACGTCGCTTATAAATACATATAAGGCTAAGCCAATGGCACTGTATAACATGCCCCAAGCATTACCTTGTAACACACCAATTTGTTTGCGTGAATTACGTACACTTACCATGTTTCCTAATGAAGCCACAAAGGTGCCTCCAAGAGCAAGTAGTAACCCGACGAATGCACTGTTACTCAAGTTGAGTTGCTGTAATTGTGGCCAAAACAAGCAGGTGATACCTAAAATGGCAAGTACAGCGCCGGTATAAATTCGTTTTGAAATAGGTTTGCCAAAAAATAATCGGGTATTAACTATATTCATTACTAATAGCATTGAAAAAGCAATCGAGGTCATTGCAGAGCTAAGGTGATTTTGTGCCCAGTAAAGCATTAAGTAATTTAGGCCAAAGTTAAACAGGGCCAATAATACGAAAAAACCATGATCGACTAAATTAAATCGCATTTTAGGTTTTTTGTATGCCACATATAACCACATTAATAATGCCGCGATTGCAAAACGATAAAATAGCGATAGTTCAACAGCAATATCGCCTAGCTGAAACTCTATGGCCAACCAGGTTGAGCCCCAAATTAAAACAGTTGTTATATATAGCGCTGCACTTTTCAATACTGCTCTCCAAAGTCGATTAAGCTGCTATTTTAAAGCTTATCTGTATACTTACCATATACAGAAAATGGAATATGTAACCTATACAGATTGAGGGTGTAATGATTTTAAAAGCGGTTAGCCATCAAGGTCATGAGTTTTTGTACCAGCAAGTTATTCAACTGATCAGGGATATGAGTGCTCAACAGGCTTTATTGCCCTCAGAAAAACTGCCGTCTTTACGTAAAATGGCTAGCAACCTTAATATAAGTATTCCTACGGTAAAGCAGGCCTATCAAGCGCTAGAGGAACAAGGGGTTATAGAGGCACGCGAAAAGTCAGGCTACTTTTTAAAAGCCGTTAACATGGCAAGCAGCTTACCAAAACGGGTTAAGCTGAGCCGCGAGCCCGTGATTGTAAACAAGCAGGCGCTGATTGAGCAGGTATACACAGCCATTCATCAGGCCCATGTGGTGCCTTTTGGAGTAGCTAACCCGGTTGCTGCAGCACCAACCGATAAAGCCTTAGCCAGAAATATGCGCCGAGTAATGACGCTTGCCGGTAGTAGCGCTATTAATTACGGGCCACTGGATGGTTATGCACCGTTAAAAAAGCAACTTATTCATCGCTATTTAAACTTTGGCATTGGCATTAATATGGATGAAATGGTGATCACTAATGGCGCGCAAGAAGCATTGGCAATTGCACTCAAATGCGTAACTAAGCCCGGTGACGTAGTGGCCATAGAGAGCCCTTGCTATCACGGAATTATAGAGTTAATAGAAAGTTTAGGCCTTAAAGCACTTGAAATACCTTTATGCCCAGATAATGGTATTTGGCTAAACGATTTAGCGCAGGCGCTTAATGAGCAGGATATTAAAGCGTGCTTATTTTCTACGGCTATTAGTAATCCGGTTGGTAGTTTTATGCCAGATAAAAATCGAGAACAGCTGGTGGAACTAGTTGAAAGCCATAACGTAGTGCTCATTGAAGATGACGTATATGGCGACCTATACTTTACACCCAAACGAGGTACACCTGCTATAGCGTATTCCAAAAAAGGCTTGGTGCTAAGTTGTTCGTCTTTTTCTAAAACGGCTGCCCCTAGTTATCGTGTTGGTTGGCTTATTGCGGGGAAATTTGCAGGGCAAGCTAGGCGTTATAAAAGAGCATTGAGTTGTTCTACCTCACTAATTAATCAATGGACGTTATCAGAATTTGTTTTTAGCGGTGAATACGATCGTAATTTAAAAGTACTTAGGCAGCGTTTACGTACGAATAAAGAGCATATGCGACGTTGCTTACAGCAAGCCATGCCAAAAGGTACACGGATCAGCGATCCACAAGGTGGCTGTGTTATTTGGTTAGACTTAGGCTGCGAGTATGATAGCCAAAAGCTATTTTCATTAGCGCTTGAGGTAGGTATAAGCATTACTCCAGGGTTGATATTTTCAGCTTCAAATAAATACAAAAGCTGTATAAGGCTAAGCTATGGTGTGCAGTGGAGTGAGCAAATAGAGCAAGCAATTGTCACACTAGGTAAACTTACCTTACTAGCAAAAAAGTAGCCTAATTTAAAGGGGAACAACAGCTTGTAACAAGTTTTTCGGCACAATAAAAAACAGCCGTTAAGTTAAGCGTAACGGCTGCAAAGGGATGTTAAATAATTACCTAAGTGAAGTTTGTAAACTAGTTTTGTTTAAAGCTAAATAATTGGTAACCTTTAAGTTCAGGTACTTGTACTACTAGCTGCTCTTCTTGTTTAGCTATATTGGCAAAATTTTCGCATAAGGCATTGGCACGTTTTTCGAGCGCATCGGCATGCTGCTCTACTTTTTCTTCTATTTGCGTACCCATATTTTCCATACGTTGTTCAAAGGCTTGCATGTCGCCTCCTGAGCCAAGTAATTCAGAACCTAAAGCAACTAAAATACTCCCCATAGATTGCATTACAGCAGACTCAACAGCGGTCTCTATTTGTTGTTCAAACTGCTGCTCAAAGTTTTCACCAAATTGGTTAAAGCTTTGCTGGCCCATAACAAAGGTGTCTTGTTGATAAAAAGTATTTTGTACTTCAAGTTTAATGTCGTCCATTAACGATGAGATATTATCGAGGCCATCAATATTAAAAGCATTAGCAACTTCTTGCAGTGCAACACCTGCAATTTTAACGCCTTCTAAGGCTATATTTGCTACTTCGGGTAATTGCGTGCGTAAACTATCTGAATATTGAGTTAGCGCCTTTTGCTGGGAATGATTAAGCGCTACCGATTCACCATTAATGGTTAAATTGCCATTGGTATTAAATTGCATAGTTTGCTTATTGGCGGTAAAAATCTCTAGTTCGTCAGGCTTAATACGTACATCATTTTTAAATTCTACATTACATTGCTCATTATTAAATGACACTGTTGAATCGTTATCATTATGTGCCACAACGGCAGGTGCACATATTAAAGTGCTCATTAATAGTAATTTTTTCATATTTATTCTCAGTTTTTTATTGATGATAAATAAGTAATAACAAGTTTAGTGCCAATGTTTTTTTATTATATTAAACAATAGGTTGGTTTTATTTTTAGTATTGTCTATAGCAAAGGTTTATTATAAAAAAACTATTTTTTAGTCAAATTGGCTAAAGCTAGAGCAGTAATTAATTTTATTTATCGATACGATAAAAAACTCTCACTTTCCATAAAGCGAATTTAGCGCTATTTATTCACAGTATTGACATGGAGGCTATTTAAGATAGCTACATGGCTTTATTTTGGCGCTAAACTGCATTGCACTTTATGTGTCGAACATTTTAATTTTACCAATTATTGCGATTATAAAATCCTTGGTTGGTCTCAAACACTTTATGGAGTGGGTTGTGGGTAAGACATTTAGTTACGATGCGCTAGATGACGATTTTGTTGAAGACGAGTACGAAATGCTCGGGCGTAATCAGCACGATAAGAACAAGCAAAAGGTTAAGAAAAAGTTGGAAGACTACCTTGAGCAAAAGCGCTTGCGTAAAAACCTAGGCGAAGACGATTTAAGCGATTACACCGATTAAATTGCGCTAGTATAACTAAAGTACCAATGTGAATTAGACTCTAAATGTACGCTTTTATGTATGTTTAAATTTTGATTAGATTGGCAATAAAGAGGCTGTGTGCCTCTTTATTACTTTTAAGCGGCGTTACTTATTGCTTTGTTGCAGTGCTTTTTGAATGGTGAGCTCTAGCTTTTCTGGCTTGGTAAAGGGTGCATAGCGTTTAATTGGTGAGCCGTCTGCTGCGATTAAAAACTTAGTAAAGTTCCACTTTATTTTGCGAGTTAAAAAGCCTGGTTGTGTCGATTTCAAATAACGAAATACCGGATGAGCATGCTCTCCGTTTACCTCTACTTTAGCGGCCATTAAAAAATTAACCCCGTAGTTTATTAAACATCCTTGCTCTATCTGCTGTGCATCTCCGGGTTCTTGCTGATTAAACTGATTACACGGAAATCCTAAAATTACTAAGCCTTGGCTAGCATATTTATTATGCAAAGCCTGTAGTGACTCGTACTGGTAGGTAAAACCACACTTGCTTGCCGTGTTTACAATAAGCACGACTTTACCAGCAAACTCGCTAAAATTAATGGTGTTACCTTGCAAACTGGTGGCGCTTAACTGATGAAATTTGTGCATTATTTATGCTTTACCTTATCTTTGTTGATGCTCAATTTACTCTTTTAAGTACATTGCTTAATATGGTTGTTGTATATATTAAGACTATTTTTTAATTTAAAATTAAAAATAATCCCATACCCGCAATCGTAGTGTAGTAAATATTATGGGTTTTATAAGCCACAATAATAGCTACTATAGCCGCACTTAAATAAGGGTTTTGCCAATTTAAATTAATGCCATCATCGTTTAAAAATACAATAGGTACCCAAATAGCCGTAAGTACCGCTGGTGCACTAAAACTTAAAAATTGTTGCATTTTAGGCCCAACTTTAAAGGGTAAAGCGCGGTGCAAAAATAAGTAACGGGTAAAAAAGGTAATACAGGCCATTAGTAAAATAGTGGTCATCATAAGTTGCGCTCCTTTTTAGCAGTTATTCTTGCTGTAAAGTATCCTGCGCTCATGGCCAGTAATGCAGAGCTCACCAGCCATAACTCAAATCCGGTACTTTTAAACAGTGTAGCGCTAATGCCTGCGACTATAACTGTAACGAGTGAGGCGAGGCTTTTAACACCCGGAATAACTAAAGCTATAAATGTAGCGGCTATAGCAAAGTCGAGGCCCAAATGGGTTAAATCGGGGAGCATAGTACCAGCAACAATGCCTATAAATGTCCATAAATTCCATGCAATATAAAAGCTAAAACCGGCGCTAAGTGCGTAAATTAAACGTATTTTTGTACGATAGGCTTTAGGGTGGTGCGAAAATGCAAACAACTCATCGGTCAATACAAAGCTTACAGGTAGACGCCAGCTCAAAGGTTGATCAATTACTTTATGACGTACCGCTAAGCCATATAAAAAATGCCGAGAGCTAATTATAAAGGTAGTAAACAAAATGGTGAGTAGTGGCGTATTTCCCGCAATTAACTCAATAGCGACAAGCTGTGCAGAGCCCGCAAACACTAATAAAGACATCGCTTGAGTTTCAAGGGCAGTAAAACCATTTTGAATAGCCAGTGAGCCACAGAGTATTCCCCAAGGGATCACCGCCAAGCAAAGCGGTAACATGTCAACAAAACCTTTTAAAATTGCACGCGATGGTCTGTTCATTTGCAGAAATATTAGCCAGTAAAATTAATTGCTTAAGTGTGCCATAAAGCATGCTTTAAATAATAGGTTTAATGCAAATCTAAACAAAGTTTGAAATAATGAAACAATAACTTAATTAGCGAGATAACTAATGTTTAAAGTAAAAGTATGGGATGGCTTTGTCAGAAGCTTTCACTGGTTATTAGTGTTTAGTATTGCTGTGCTCTATTTTAGTATTGAAGAAGGTATGATTGAACTGCACTTTATTGCTGGCTTTTTTACCTTAGCACTTATTTTAACGCGATTAATATGGGGGATTATAGGCAGTAAAACAGCTAAGTTAAGCGCGTTAATACACTCCCCGCAAGCGGTAATAACCTCACTTAAAACTAATAAAACTCCGCTTGGGCATTCTGCGCCAGGTAGTTATATGGTGTTGTTGTTTTTTATACTTATTATTACTCAGCTTGTTAGTGGCTTAATGAGTAGTGATGGTATTTTAACTGATGGGCCTTTAGCGCAGTACGTGTCGAGCAGTACAGTTGATTTTGCTAATTGGTTACATAGTTTAAACTTTGATATTTTACTTTATGCGATAGGTTTGCATGTTTTAGCAATTGTAATTTATAAGATTAAAGGCAAGCCTTTAGTGAAAGCGATGATCACCGGAACGAAACAACAGCCAAATGAAAAGCCAGCAATACTTACAAAAGCACCTTGGTTAGCTTGGGTCGTATTTTTAATATTGCTTGTAGTGCTTATGACAACTTGGGGCAGTGAGCCACTTAGTTATTTACTTAACTTGGGTTAAAAATAAAAAGGCGCCTATTTAAATCCGATTATGAATTAAATAGGCGCCTTTATTATTTAAAAACTTAGTCTTTAAATTGCGTGTGGCAATCTTTACAGCCTTTGGCCCATGCGCCAAACGCTTTACCAATAACAGCTTTATCGCCAGACTGTGCAGCTACAGCAAGTTCATCTGCGTATTGCTGAAATGCAGTTGCTTTTTTCATAAAAGTGTCGTTTTCAGCCCAAACAGCGGCAAGTGCAGCAGTATCACCCTTATCAGTACCTTCGTAAAACGCTTCCCATGGCATTTTTGCCAGTGCAGCTGCGTTATTTGCACGTGCTTTAAATTTATCTGCATCAAAAGGAATTTTGCCTTTAAGCATAGCGCCCATGTCACTAATTTGTACTGAGAGCATAGAAAATGCAGCTTGACGATATTCAATAGCGTCGCTTGGCTCTTTAAATGCAGAATTTGCTGATACGCTAAGTGCGCATGTTGATAATAATGCCCCGATAAATACTTGCTTCAATTTCATTAAACTTATCCCTAGTAAAAGTTTCTAATTCTATCTTTGTATCTTAGCTGCCACTTTTATTCAAGTGAAAGCGATAGTTTGGTTTGCTTGAGGCTTAATCGTTAATATCGACGTCGGCGAATATCATGCCACGGCGCATACTGCGAGTGGCTAAAAACACTTCGCAAAGTAGCGACATAAAAGCAAATATAAGCAAAGCCATAGCAGCTACAAAACAGCTACCTATCGTTACGCCTAAGTTAACTGATTGAATATGCGATAAAAATAATAACATAACAACCGCACAAACCAACAATGCACTTAACACACTCAAGCTAAATGCAAGGTGTATACAACGAGAGCGCTTTAGCAGCGCTCTTAGCTCGGTGGTTAACGACAGATTAAAGTCATCATCAGTGCTTACTTTTAGTCTACGTTCAAGCAAACGAGCTCTATCTGTTATACGCGCTAAACGGTTTGATAAAACCCCTAAAGTGGCAGCAATACCTGTAATTAAAAAGACGGGAGCAACCGCAGTTTGAATCACTTTGGCCATGCTTAAAATATTAATTACTTCGTTATCCATTTACATCTCAAAATAAGTGTTGGTTGTTTACAATCATTCACAAACTTAATTTCTTTCTTTTCCCTTTGGAATCAGTTTGTTGCTAGTGTTTTCTCTGTTTTTATGTGTTGCTTGTAACTTAAATGTAACTAAGGTGTTGCTCACGTATGGGTTTAAGTTTTATATTTAAGCCCATGGTTGAATATAGTAAATACAATAATACATAACCTATCCTAGGGGAAATGATGTCTAAAAATATAATAAAGAAAACAGCAATTGCCACTGCTGTCTCAAGCGCATTTATTGCAACACTTGCAAGTGCAAGTAACTTACCTACGGCTAATATTACTTATCAAAAAGCTGAAGCAGTAAAAGAACAAGTTGCAGATAAAAAAGAACCATCGGCACATATGATTGTATTACGCGCTACAACATCAGTAGACGCCTATGTTGCAGGTACTTACCAGCAATCAAATAATCGTGAAATTACAGCTAATATAGAGCAACTTCAAGACACTATGACTCTTGAGTTAAATAGCTTAGATTTTGATGCGAAAATAATTGGTAAAACCAAAATATTAGCACCTACGTTAATCGTTCAAGCTTCGGCTGAAGCACTTGCTAAAATTGCTAAAGATTCACGAGTAGCAAAAGTATTACCTATGTTCGATAGCGAACTGCATGTTGCAGCAAGCTCTGACTATATTAATGCAAAACCACTTATTGTAGACGGTATTGCAAGCGGTAAAGGTCAGCGTGTTGCGGTATTAGATACAGGTATTGATTACACTCACCAAGCATTTGGTGGGGCAGGTACAGTTGAAGCATATTTAGCGGCGCAAGCAGATCCTACTACAGTGGCTTGGCCTCAAGGTGTTGTTAAAGGTGGTTACGACTTTATTAATGAAGACGCTGATCCGATAGAGAACGATCCTGCTAATTCTCCAGCAACAGGGGCTCCAACAAACCATGGTACTTCATCTTCAAACTCAGTAAATGGTATTGCGCCAGACGTTGAACTTTATGTTTACTCTGTATGTGGTGGCGGTTGTCCAAGTGCCGCACAGGCTGCAGCACTAGAAGCCGCAATGGATCCTAATGGCGATGGTGATATTTCTGACCGTGTAGATGTAATGAATATGTCTCTTGGTGGCGAGTTTGGCGACACATATACTGGCGGCGGTACACAATACTTAATTCAGCGTGCTGTTGAATTAGGCGTTAATATGGTTATTTCTGCGGGTAACGATGGTGATAACCCATTCCGTATAGGCGGCCCAAGTACCACACCTAATGCCTTATCTGTAGGTGCAATGACACACCCTACAACTGAAATAGGTGTTGCTACAGGCACTATTGCTGGTGTTGAAGGTGATATTCAGCCATCAAGCTTTGGTCCACAAGAAGCTTATACAATTACAGGTGCAGACATTGAGTTAGTTTATCCAGACGCTAACCAAAATGGTTGTGTTGCGTTTGCCGCCGATGTTGATTTTACCGGTAAAGCTGTATTAATAGACCGTGGTGCTTGTGCATTTACCGACAAAGTATTAAACGCACAAATAAATGGTGCAGAGTTTGTGATGATTGCAAACAATACTGATGATGGTACACCAGCTCCTATGGGTGGTTTTGATGCTGCTGTAACAATTAAAAACGTAGGCATTAATTTTGCTGCAGGTGCGGCTTTAAAAGCACAGTTAGCAGCAGGTGGTCCGGCAACATTTGATATTAGCATTGACATTAAAACTACATCTGGCGCTGTAGCTACGTTCTCATCTCGTGGTCCTTCAATGGATGGTTTATTAAAACCAGAAATTACCGCACCAGGTACTAGTATTGATGTTGCAGCAGCAGGTACTCAAACTGGTACTAACCCAGTTTCAGGTACATCTTTTTCAGGTCCAATTACTGCTGGTGCTGTTGCGATGATTCGTGAAGCACATCCAGATCGTAATGCCTTTGAAATTAAAGCAACAATAATGAATGCGGCTAATTTAAATGTAACAAACGAGCCGTTAGCAATTAATCCTGCTTCAGAATTAGCACCTATTAGTATGATTGGCGCAGGTTTAGTTGATGTAGCTAAAGCGGTTAATTTACCGGTTGCTGCATGGGTAAATAACGCTAAGTTTAATACCAAGCAAGCAGCGCTTTCATTTGGCTTAGAAAGCATGACAGAAACTGCATCGTTAACTAAAACGGTAACAGTTAAGAACTTCTCAGCTGACGCTAAAACTTATAACTTACGTACAGAAGCGCGTTACCAGAGCGATATAGATACTGCGGCTATTAGTTGGGATTTCCCTGCATCAATTACTGTTCCTGCAGGCCAAGCTATTAATTTTGACGTAGTATTAACCGTTGATCCAGCTAAGTTACCAGAGTGGAATCTAAATAACCCATTTAGCGCAGAGGAAGTTGCAGCAAGAAGTGCAGCATTAACCTCAGTAGAGTTTGATGGTGCTTTGGTGTTTGATGATGCCAGCACAGATACTGACCATGATTTACACCTTGTTTATCATGCAATGCCTAAAGCTGCTACTGAGCTAAGCGTTTCATCGCAAATCGTCGATAGTGAAATGGCTCTTGTTGTTACAAATAGTGGTCAAACTGAAATTATGCCACAAGCAGAAAGCATTGTTGCAGTGGGTGTTGAGAAAACATTTGCAGAAGCTGAATTTAATATTCTAGCAACTACTTTCTCGGCGTTTAATGCAGAGTTTTGTGACTCAGGCATATTTGTTACCTCATCGATTCAACTACGTGACCCACTAACGCATACCTTCCAAGCGGGTTACAGATTAGAAATTGATACCGATAATGACGGTGTAGCAGATCAGTTTATGACAAACTTAAACGACCGTGGCCGCGATACAGCGTTCCCTGGGCGTAGCCGTACGCTAATTGGTGAGACAGATGGCGCGGGTAATGATTCATGGGCGTGGGGTACTCCGCTTTATCACTCTGCGGGAGAGGACACCATTACCTTCTCTGGTTGTTCTGAACTACTTAATATAGATGGGACACTACTAGGCGAGCAGATGAACTTTAAAGCATCTGTGGGTTATGCTGCATATCAAAGTGGTGTATTTACAGAAACTGATAGTGTTACAGGTTCAACTGTATTTGGTATGCAACCTCAAGTAGCATTTACCTCGCTTGAAACAGGTGAAGCAGTTACAACACTTAAACCAGGTGAAAAAGCAGTTGTTACAGCAAGTGGTCCATTTGCGCTAACACAGGCTTCAGGCTTAGATGTTGTTAAAGTGATGGCAGCTGCTGATTTAGAGGTTCCAGATGTTTCAGCGCCAGCGCTTGTTGGTGGTGAATTTACTGTTTCTGAAGATGCAGCAAACGGTACCGTTGTAGGTGCTTTAACAGTAACAGAGTCTGAGTTTGATTTAGCTATTTCAGAGTACTTTGTTCAGTCAAATACTCACCAAGGTTTGGGTGTTGATGCCGATGGTCAAGTTGTTGTTACTAACACAGCTTTACTGACAGGTGATTCTTCAGCTGAGATACAAGTAGTGGCAATTGATACGCGTGGTAATGTATCAGAGCCTGCAATGGTTACGGTTAGTATTACTAAAGTAGTACCACCACCGGTTGTTGTAACACCAGAGCCAGAGAAAAAATCTTCGGGTTCATTAGCTTGGTTATTACTTACTGCGCCGCTTGCATTTATGCGTCGTCGTAAGCAAAAGTAAGCTTATAACTTAATTGTTACTTAGAGGGAGCTTCGGCTCCCTTTTTATTTAGCTTCACTAAAGTAAAGGCTTTATCTTATGAAACATATCCCTTGTGTTCTAGCTATATCATCTTTAGCTATTTTAAGTGGCTGCAATCAGGCGCCCGAAGCAGTCCAAACAAACGTTATAAGTACTACAGCAGAGCAGTTACCTCAAGTTGTTGCACCTATAGCTAAAAAAGTACCGCACGCCATGACTATTCATGGCGATACCCGCATTGATAATTACTATTGGCTGCGTGACGATGAACGCAAAGCAGCCGATGTTATTAGTTACCTTGAGGCTGAAAATAGCTATACAAATACCATGCTTGCTCATACTCAAGCGCAGCAAGCTAAACTTTTTGCCGAGCTTAAAGGGCGTATTCAAAAAGATGACGATTCAGTACCGGTAAAAAAAGGTGATTATTATTACTCGTCGCAAACTCGTGGCAATAACGAGTACACTACTTATGTGCGTAGCAGTGACTTTTCAGGAACTAACCAACAGGTTATTTTAGATGTAAATGAACTTGCTAAGGCTCATGACTATTATGCTGTAAGTGGTTTAGATGTGAGTCCAAACGGTAACTTAATGGCTTACGGTGAAGATACTCTCAGTAGACGTATTTATACCGTTAAAATTAAAGATTTAAGCACCGGGAGGCTACTCCAAGATACGCTTGAAGGCACAAGTGGTAACCTTGTTTGGGCAAACGATAACAAAACACTGTATTACATTAAAAAAGACTTACAGACTTTGTTAGGCTACCAGGTTTATCGCCATACTTTAGGTACGCCGCAGGCCAATGACGAACTAGTTTACGAAGAAACAGACTCAAGCTATTACACCGGGTTAAGTAAAAGCAAAGACGGTACTGAAATTTATATTTGGCACAGTAGTAGCACTGCATCAGGTATGTCGGTGCTTAGCGCAAATAACGTTAAAGCAATGCCTCAACGCTTAATTAAACGCCAAGCGAATCTTGAGTATAGTATTTCTAAATTAGGTGAGAGTTATTATATTGTCACTAATTTAAATGCGGTTAATTTTCAGCTAATGAAAGTCGCTATTAATAAAGCACATGATCAAGCAAACTGGCAAACGCTGATCCCAGCACGTGATGATATAAAGCTAGAAGGGATAGAGTTATTTAATGACTATTTGGTTTACCAACAGCGTGAAATGGGGCAATCGCGACAAATAATACGCAATTTAAGCACTAATCAAGAGCAGTTATTATCTTTTAACGACAGTGCCTACACTATTAGTGCTTATGGTAATAACGATATAAACAGCAATAAGTTACGTGTTTACTATACGAGCATGACCACGCCGGGTTCATCTTACGATATAAACCTAAAAACAACGGATAAAACGCTTTTAAAACAACAAGCTGTGCTAGGCAACTTTAATGTTGATAATTACGCATCTGAACGTATATTTATTAACGCCCGCGATGGTGTAAAAGTACCCGTAAGCTTAGTTTACCGTAAAGATAAATTTAAAAAAGATGCGACGAACCCATTGCTACAATATGGTTATGGCTCGTATGGCGCCACTATGGATCCAACTTTTTCAAGCGCGCGTTTAAGTTTGCTTGATCGTGGTTTTGTGTTTGCTATTGCCCATGTTCGAGGCTCGCAAATGTTAGGTCGTCCTTGGTATGACGATGGTAAATTACTTACTAAAAAGAATACGTTTAATGACTTTATAGATGTGACTAAAGCACTGGTAGAGCAAAAGTATGGCGCTAAAGACAAAATATTTGCCCAAGGCGGTAGCGCTGGTGGCTTATTAATGGGCGCTGTAGCAAACCAAGCTCCTGAACTTTACAAAGGTATGGTTGCCGCAGTACCTTTTGTGGATGTGGTTACAACCATGCTTGATGAAAGTATTCCACTAACAACTAACGAATATGGTGAATGGGGAAACCCAAATGAAAAAGAATACTATGAGTACATGCTATCTTACTCGCCGTACGATCAAGTGTCTAAGCAAGCGTACCCTAATATGCTAGTAACTACGGGTCTGCACGACTCGCAAGTACAGTATTTTGAGCCAGCAAAGTGGGTTGCTAAGCTGCGTGACTATAAAACAGATGACAATAAGTTACTGTTTAGAATTGATATGGAAGCAGGGCATGGCGGTGCATCAGGGCGCTTTAAGCGCTTAGAAGATACCGCGCTAAACTATGCATTTATGCTCGATTTAATGGGTATTAAAGAGTAAGCAAAGTACAACCATTGAGTAATAAGCTAAAGGCATCATTTAAAAGTGATGCCTTAATTTATTACTAAGTTAGCTAAATAAGTTTATAAACTGAGTTATAGTTATGAAATACACACTTACACTCACGCAAAAATAGTAAATATAAGGATAGCGTTATGCATGATGAGCAACAGCTGGAACCCGTCAAAAAAGATGACCGCACATGGGCAATGCTTTGTCATTTAAGTGCCTTGTCTGGATTTATTGTGCCATTAGGCTCTGTAATTGGGCCGTTAATTGTGTGGTTAATAAAAAAAGATGACATGCCGATTGTTGATGTTCATGGCAAAAAAGCACTCAACTTTCAAATCACTATGATGATTGCTTACTTTGTGTGTTTTCTTTTAATGTTTGTTGTTATTGGTGTAATTTTACTGCCAATAGTCGCTATATTTTCGTTTGTAATGGTGATTATTGCCGCGGTTAAAGCCAATGATGGTAAAGAGTTTGACTACCCGTTGAGTTTAAATTTGATAAAATAGCAATGTCGGTTTGTTAATAGCGTATTTTAAACCCAGCTTTTGCTGGGTTTATTTTTTATTTACTTCCTATTGTTAAGGATACTATGCTTTATCTCACGCTATTTTTTAGCGCTTTTATATCGGCTACTTTATTGCCCAGCTCGTCAGAGGTGGTAATGGTAGCTATGATGACCCAAGGTAAAGTAAATTTATTGTTGTTATGGCTAGCTGCCACTTTGGGCAATGTATTAGGGAGCTGCGTTAATTACTGGTTGGGTACACAAGTACTGCGCTTTAAAGATAAAAGCTGGTTTCCAGTGTCAGAGCAGGGGCTTGAAAAAGCACAAAAGCAGTTTAATAAATACGGTGTATATAGTTTATTATTTGCCTGGCTACCTATAGTTGGCGATCCGCTTACCGTAATAGGGGGAATATTTAAAGTGCGTTTTAGTACGTTTTTATTGTTGGTAACACTAGGTAAGGGGGCACGCTACTTAGCCGTTATCGCCCTTACCTTAGGTGTCGAAAAGCTTATTTAAGCTTTCTTATTTATTCTAAATCAATTGATCCACACGTATTATTTAGCCCAATCTAAGGTCAAAGACACAGAATCGGCAAAGCGTAATGCATGCGGTTTATCTACGCGAGCCTTAGCATAATGAACACTTGGGTGTGAATGACAAACAGCAAGAATTTCAGCAACCAGTTTTTCGAGTAATAAAAAGTCGCCTTGTTCTACTAAAGTGATTACTTCTTTGGTAATTACTTTGTAGTTTAGTGCTTGATCTACTTCATCGGTTTTACAGGCGTCGTGTGCAGGGTAATGAATTTCTAAGTTAATCACTACATCCTGCTTTTTCTCGCGCTCTTCTTGGTTAAAGCCAATAAAAGTACGCAGTCGTAAATTGGTTACGTTAATAATTGCATTAGCCATAAGTTAGCCTTTTATTAGCTGCAAAAACTCATTACGTGTTTTTGGATCGGCTCTAAAGTTACCCAGCATTACAGAGGTACGCATACTTGAGTTTTGCTTTTCTACGCCGCGCATCATCATACACATATGTTTAGCTTCAACAATTACGCCAACCCCGGTTGCACCCGTTACTTCTTCAACGGCTTTAGCAATTTGATGAGTTAGTTGCTCTTGAATTTGAAAACGACGGGCAAACATGTCAACAATACGGGCAAATTTAGACAGTCCCAATACTTTGCCATTAGGAATATAAGCAATATGACAACGGCCAGTAAAAGGTAACAAGTGATGCTCACACATAGAATAAAGCTCTATGTCTTGTACTAATACCATGTCGTCTGCATCTGAGGTAAATACTGCGTTATTAGTAATTTCTTCTAATGTTTGACGATACCCTTGAGTTAAGTATTCCATTGCTTTAGCAGCACGTTTTGGCGTGTCGAGTAAGCCTTCTCTGTTAGGATCTTCCCCTACAGCGGTAATAATATTTTCATAGCTTTGTTTTAGTTCGTTATGCATAAATTTCTCAGTTAATTTAGTTTGGTTTACTTTAAATGCCGACCACCATCTACAGGTATAGCGCGGCCTGTGATGTAGTGGCTATGTAATAGTAAATCAATACTATTGATTATTTCTTGGCATCCTGGTTCGATACCCATTAATGACTTTTTCAGCGTTTTAGCACGATATTGTTCATCATCATGCTCATTAAAAATAATTAACGATGGTGCAACCGAATTTACTTTAATATTAGGTGCGTACTTAGCACTGAACGACTTTGTTAAGTTATCAAGCGCTGCTTTACTTGCTGCATAAGCGACATGTTTTGGGCTACCTGTTTCTACTACGTAATCGGTAAGATGAATAATATCTGCGGGAGTATTCATCTCAGTTTGATAATTTAGTAATAACTCTGCACACAGTAAATTAATTAAATAAGGTGTTTTTGCATGAATTCGCATCATATTGTCAAACAGTTGCGCAAAGTTGGCGTTATTAGCTTCGCAGTCCCAACTGGAAGCATTATGCAAAATAGCGCGTAGTGAGTTGGTATGCTCTTTAAGTGCTTTAATAAAAGTGCTAATACCATCATCAGTACTAAAGTCTGCATAAATGCATACAGCGCCCTGCTGCTCCAGTAAATCAACTGCAGCGTGGCGAGTACGATAGGTAATAATTATCGGCTGCCCTTGTGCAATAAAATGTTTAGCTAAAGCAAGGCCAATGCGTTGCCCAGCACCTGTAATTAAAATCGGTGGTGTCATATATACTACAAAGCTCTCTTTTGGCAGGGGATCAGCGTTAATACCAATTTAATTAAAATCTTACGTAATACTTTAAGCGGTCGAACAGTCAAATTACTAAGGTATCGTACGATAATTACTGTATTAAAGCTCATCGTATATAGTTGGCACTGGTTGACGCTTATGTTGCGTACGCTGATAAATAGCGCTAAGTGTTTGTTCAACCTGTTGCGTAACCGGTTTACCTTCTAAAAAGTCATCAATTTGCTCATAACTTAAACCTAACGCTTCTTCGTCGGTAAGTCCTGGGCGATCACTTTCTAAATCTGCGGTAGGTGCTTTATTAACTAATACAGACGAAGCACCTAATGTACTACCTAAAGCGCGCACTTGGCGTTTAGATAAGCCAAAAAGCGGTGCAAGGTCACAAGCGCCATCACCAAACTTGGTATAAAAGCCGGTAATATTCTCGGCACTGTGATCGGTGCCAACTACTAAACCTTGGCAAAATGCAGCAATTTCGTATTGTGCAATCATGCGTTGACGGGCTTTAACATTACCCTTAATAAAATCAATTTTTTCTTGCTCAGGGAGTGACTCACCGTTACCAACAATAGCCGCCATTGTTTGTTCGTGTAGCGCATCGGTTGCAGGCTTAATATTTACTGTCATGCGGCTGCTAGGTTGAATAAAATCAACCGCTAGTTGCGCTTCATTTTCGTCGGCTTGCACACCGTAAGGTAAGCGTACCGCAACAAATTTATAATCAGTAGTGCTTTGCTCTTGGTTAAGTTCATTAACAGCAAGTTGGCATAAACGACCGCACACTGAAGAGTCGACTCCACCACTAATACCTAATACCAAAGACGTTGCATGGGCTGCTATTAAGCGGGCTTTAATAAAGTTAACACGACGGCTAATTTCAGCATTTACATCAATAACTGGCTGCACTTTCATTGCAGCCATAATCTCGGCGCGCATGGCCAACTCCTTAGGGTTAAATAATTATTTCGCTCAGCAGAGCACTTGTATTATGTGATTTAGGGCTAACAAATTAAAGCCCTAAGTGAGCTTTAATTTTTTGTAACTCGGTTTTTAACTCGTCTACTTCGGCGAGTAACTCATTGAGTTCTTCACTTTTTAACTCATCAGTCGTTTGCTCTGCAGGGCGTGTTATTTCACTTATTGGCTGCTCGCCAAGCAAATGCATATAACGACAGTCACGTTTACCCGATTCGCGCGCGAGTTTGGTTATTATGTCATTTTCAATTAATTTATTAAGTGCAAGCTCAACGTCATCTACACTATTAAAATTTGCTAATCGTGCGCATCGCGTTTTTAATTCTCCGGGAGTTTGTGCACCCCGTAACAGTAACAAGCAAATAATTGCGCGCTGCTGCGCACTAAATTTTAAGCTACTAAACTCGGTGTTACAAAAACGGTGGTCGTATTTATTTACTCGCCCAGAAAGCCCTTCATCAATGGTAACCAGTCGAGCATTTATTAATTCATCGAGTGCAATTTGCACTTCGCTGTCGGTTAAGTTTAAAACCGGTGCACGATTTGATTTTTGATTACACGCATTAGTTAGCGCATTTAACGACAAAGGGTAGTGTTCGGGAGTTGTACTTTGCTTTTCTAGTAAACAGCCAATAATACGCTGTTGATTTGCTGATAATTGCATAATTCATCTCAACTAATAAACTATATGATTAGCTTACACTTTTATTGAGTGCCAAGCCATTGCTGAAGTTTAGGGTGCAGTGCACTAAAATCGAGTGGCTTACTTAAGTAATCATTCATACCCGCTGCTAAGCACTTTTCTTTATCTCCCTGCATTGCATTGGCTGTTAAAGCAATAATAGTTATGTTTTGATAATGCTTACCCGAGTCGCCATTTCTAATCGCTTTAGTTGCTTGGTAGCCGTCCATTTCAGGCATTTGGCAGTCCATTAAAATTAACTGGTAAGTATTAGCGGGTTGCTCATTTAGTTGCTTTATCGCCTCACGTCCATTCTCAGCAATATCAAATGAAATACCGGCTTGTTTTAATAAAGCCCCAGCAACAACTTGGTTAATTTTATTGTCTTCTACTAATAAAACTTGTGGCTCATTTGTATTAACTAATGGCGTTTCAGTGAGTTTATTTTGTAGTTGTGCCTGTTGTTGCTGTTGTTCTATGTATTTATCATTAGCAAGAGAGTCAAATAAGTCTGAGGGCGTTAATGGCTTAAAAATCATTGAGTCTACTTTTAAACTTAGCGTAGAGTCATCTTTGGAATAGCTCATAGGTGCCATTATTATTAGCTTACAACTGTGCTTAGCTAGGTAATTTTTAACCTCAGTAATTTGCGATTGCGGCGCTTGTTCAAAAAAATAATAGTCGATTAAAATAGCATCGAGGGTTGTGGTTGCCTGATCTTTAAAATATGTACTTACAGCAGTGTAGTCGGTTAAGGTATTGGCATTTGCTTGCCATATTATCAGCTGCTTTTTAGCTATGGTTGAGTTTAATAAGCAACTATCAATAATTAAAATATGTTTGTTTTTAATTAAATGGCTAGGTAGGTCTTGCTGCTTACTTAATTTAGGTTTTATTTTTATTGAAAACGAAAAAGTACTGCCTTCGTTTAGCATACTGGTTACGCTTACTTCACCTCCCATCAGCTCACATAACTGTTTTACAATAGCGAGCCCTAAGCCTGTGCCGCCATATTGGCGTGTTGTTGAGGTATCTGCTTGGGTAAATGAGTCAAATAATGTGGAGTGTTTTTCTGGTTTTATGCCAATACCGGTATCAATAATGGAACAAACTAAAGATGTACCATCGGTTGTTTCATCAATTTTTGCGGTGACTACTATTTTTCCGTCAAATGTAAACTTAACCGCGTTACTAATTAAGTTACTTAATATTTGTCGTAACCTATTAGGGTCGCTAACTATTTCGCTGACGGTGATGAGGGTTGCATCTAAAATTAAGATGGTATTATTTTGCTCCGCTTTAAGCGCAAATGATTCAACAACCTCACCTAACAAACGTGGTAAATTAAATTGAATCTTTTCAATATCTAATTTACCAGCCTCTATTTTAGAAAAATCTAAAATATCGTTAATAATATTCAGTAATGATTGCGCCGACGACTGAGCAAGTTCTATATGATGCAACTGTTGTTGATCTAATTGGGTGTTTTTTACGATATTGAGCATCCCTAGCACGCCATTCATAGGGGTGCGAATTTCATGACTCATGCTCGCTAAAAACTCACTTTTAGCAGCTACGGCTTGCTCTGCGGTTTCTTTGGCTGTTACTAGTTGTTGCTCTGTTTCTATACGCTTTTGGCTAGAGTAAAGGCTGCCAATAAGTGCTGCTACAGCAATTAAAAAGTTTTCTTCGTTGTGCGCCCAAGCGCGGGTTTTGTTGCATTGCTCGGCGCAAACCATACCTATGATCCCACTTCCGGCAGGAATAACTGCACACAACATGGCATTTATTTTTAGTGGCTTTAGGTAGTGCTCTTTAATTGGCATTAAAATAGGGCATTGCTGTGCATCTGCTGCACTAAATATGGCTTTGCGCTCTATGGCTTCAAAAAAATCAGGAATATCTTTTTGTAACCATGGTTCATTGTTGTTATTTGTTGTGGTGTTTATATTATGAAAGGCAATAGGCTTGAGCTGGGTTTTATTGTCGCTAAATAGCCAAATGCTGGCTTGATCGATGTTGAGCGCCTGACAAATTGCTTGAGTAATCACATCTTTAGATTGGCTTAATTGCCCGTTTAAAATTTGATCGTTAACTGTTAAAGACGCTAAGGCTTCGTTAAATAGCGATATTTTATTATTTTCTAATTCTATTTTTTTACGGGTATCAATATTTTGTAATGAGCCAAATATTCTTATACAGCGTTCATTTTTATGCTCAGCTTCACCGTGCACCAATACCCAAATAATATTGCCTTTAGCATCAATAACTTCAAGTTCAGCTTCGTAGCTCTCACCAAATTTAATTGCTCGTTCAATTAATTTAGCTGCTTTTTCTCGGCTTTTTCCGGGCTTAAAGTAGCCAAGATCCTTTGGCCATTGTGGTTGTTCGTCAGGTGAATATTTAAATATTTTTTTGGTCATATCAGACCAATACGTTTGTTTGTTTTCTAAATTAAACGACCAAGCGCCTACTAGAGCCAGATCGCTCATAACCTCTAGCATTTTTTCATTTTGTTGTTGGCGGTTAAACATTTTTAAAAAGAATAAAAACGCCCAAATTAATAGGCCGCATATAATTATTATAGCTACACGCAAAGGCCAAATAGAAGAATTTACAGGGCTCCAGCCCTTTTTAGGAGCAACATAAAGTTGCCAATTACCGCCTTGAAAACTTAAAGAAAACTCAAGAGGATCTTGCTCTATTATGGCGGGCTCACCGTAAAAAAAATCGCCTTTTGTGCCTAAGCCATGGCGTCCTTGAATAGCAACGTTGTATTGTTTTTCGAGTTCATTAATACCTGCGTTTGCATATACTTTTTCAAGATCTAATACCACAGAAAGCAGCCCCCAAAAGGATTTATCCGCTTTATAAACAGGAACGCGAGCAATGAGTGCAGAACCCCCTTGTATTAACGTTAATGGGCCAGCCATTACAATTTTATTTGTGTCTCTGGCTCTAATTGCATCGATACGTTGAGCTTCATTGTCTAAAAAGTTAAGGCCTAGGGCTTGTTCGTTACCGGCAAGCGGATAGATCATGTTAATTACCATGTCGGGTGCGCCACCAATATTTCGTAGTTCGTTTGAGGTCTCAAATAAGGGGGCAGCAATTTGCGCAAAGCGTGCTTGCTGTAAATTTGGTTCTGCGGCAACAGCAACACCTAAACCACGAATTAGCTGAATATTAGACACTAAAATAGCTTCAAGTTGTGCTCGGTAAGTGCTTACTTCAGAGAGTATTTGTAATCGGTGTGCATCTTTTGCTCGGTTATAGTTAATCCGATCAAGTACAACACTTACTAATACAATAAGAGTAAGTGATAGCCAGAAGGTCAGCTTAAAATTATGAACTTTATTATTTTTACTATTATTCATTGGCGACATTAGCTACATTTTGCTTTTATATTAGACAGTATCCACTATAGCTAATTTATTGTACAAATAAAAATGGCGCATCAGATTATGCGCCATTTTATTTTTATAATTAATAGTTTAACTAAATTACGAGTCGCTAACCTCGCGTGCCCAATGCTGCTGTTTAGCTACATGGAGCTTGCGATAACCATCGAGTAATGCAGCATGCTTTGTAAAGCCAGTAAGCGATAAGCCTGGGAAGGTTAAACCGTTAAATAATTTACGGCCTTCGGCTATTTCAATTGCGAGCGTTACATTGGCAGTACCAAACATTAAGCCTAATGCATCTTGATAGTCTGCATATTCGCGTTCGTCATCGTATTTTATTTCTAAAATAGCTTTTAAACAGCGAAAGTGACGCATTGCATCTTCGTTTACTTGCCCGGTATGTAATATCCAGTCAACCCAATCAATGGCTTCTTCGTTACCTGCGGCTAGGCAAAGGTGCGCTTTTAGTTCACCAATACGCAGCGTATCCCAAGATGTATCAGGGTCGGTTACTAAACCAATAAACTCGGCAGCGCGAATGATATCGCTATGGCCCGCTTCCTCTAGTGAGTCATAAATTTCCATCCATTGCTCAACGTCGTACTGATCAAGTGATAAAAATGTTTCGCGGAACTTAGCGCCTTCGTTGTTGTTACGCCAAATTAGTTCATCAACTGGGTAAATGTCTGACATACCAGGGACTAAAATACGACATGCATATACGTTTAAGTGAGTGTAATCCATGATGTAAATATCATGCCCCATGCTATGGATTAAGTCGGTACAAAAGTTATATTCTTGCTCAGTTGTGCCGCTAAAGTCCCAATGCACAAAGTCAAAGTCGGCTTTTGCGCGGAAAAAGTCATGAGAAATTAAGCCGCTAGAATCAATAAAGTGCAGTTCAGTGTTTTCTGGAGAGGCAACTTCATCATTATCAAAAGTAGCAGGTTGAAACACATCAAGTTGATCTAAACGACGACCTTGTAATAGTTCTGTTACGGTACGCTCAAGTGCCACTTCAAATGATGGGTGAGCACCAAAAGAAGCAAATACAGAGCCATCAGCTGGGTGAATAAGGGTAACGCTCATTACTGGGTATTTACCGCCTAGAGAGGCATCGGCAATACGTAAATGAAAACCATGGCTGCGTAACTCTTCACACGCTTCATGAATTTTAGGGTACAGCTTAACTACTTCTTCAGGCACGATAGGCAGACACAAGCCCTCAGTAATAATGCGGCTTTTTATAGCGCGTTCAAATACTTCGGATAAGCCTTGTACCCGTGCTTCAAATTTAGTATTGCCGGCACTCATACCGTTAGATACAAAAATATTACCAATAACGTTAACCGGAATATACACATCTTGGTTATCGCTTTGGCGGGTGTATGGCACAGTACAAATACCACGCTTAACATTACCAGAGTTAAAATCGAAAAGGTGCGATGCATTAAGTTCGCGCTCTGGGTCAAAGTAGTCCCATAAGCTTTCATCCATAATGCCCTCAGGCACTTCATCGTTTGTTACTGTAAACCACTTTTCGGTTGGGTAATGGGTAAACTCTGCATGGGCAAATTCTTCACCTAAATAAAAGTCAGCAAAAAAGTAGTTACAGCTTAAGCGTTCAAAGTATTCGCCTAATGCCGAAGCTAACGATGCTTTGTCGTTTGCGCCTTTACCATTGGTAAACATTACGCCACAGTCTTGGTCACGAATATGTACCGAATAACAGTTAGCTACAGGGTTAAGCCATAACGCTTCCTCAATATTAATATTAAGGGCTTTTAGCTTATTTTGCATAGTAGAGATCGACGATTCTAAATCGCGGTCTTTACCTTTTATAAATGTTTTATCAGTCATACTCATCTCAACTAGGGCTGCACAATATGTGGATTAGCTATTATCGTGGATTTTGAGGTTTATTTCATCCTTTGCGCCGCAGAATATGACTTTTTAATAGAAGGATAGTAAATATATGTTAATAATACTTTATTAGAATTCTTAAAGGATAGCTGGATGTTTAAAGTAATCAAGCGCTTGCTGCTGTTAGTAGTGGTTTTAGGGCTGGCCGGTACTGCGGTTGTTTATGGTGTACTTAGTTTGAGTTTACCAGCGCTTGACGGCAAAGGTCATAGCGAAGCGATTAATGAGTCGGTCATTATTTCGCGCGACGTACTTGGTCAAGCTGTTATCAAAGCACAAAGCCACAACGATGCCGCTTATGGTTTGGGGTATGCGCATGGGCAAGACCGATTTTTTCAAATGGACTTACTGAGGCGTAATGCCGCTGGTGAGTTGAGCGAAATTTTTGGTAAGGCGGCGCTAGCACTAGATAAAAAAATGCGTTTTCATCAATTGCGTAAACGCAGCCAAGTTATTTTAAAAAATCTTCCTGAGTCGGATAAGCAATTACTTAAAAGCTACGCTCAAGGGGTTAACGAAGGGTTAGCGCAAATAGGTTACTCAAGCTTTGAATATTTGCTCACTGGTGCACAGCAAAGGCCATGGCAAAGCGAAGATAGCCTATTAATAATTTTTAGTATGTATCTTGATTTACAAAGTGCCACCTTTGAGCGCGACCAAGCATTAATTCAAATTGAGCAGCAATACGGCAAACATATGCTCAAGTTTTTAACGCAACCTAGTCAATACCAAGCTGCGCTTGATGGCAGCCAACTAGCACCTTACAGCGCAGGCATACCTAAACTACCAATACTCAAGCAACAAACGCAGCAATCATCCACTGTGCAATCATCAACACCAGCAATGTATGCATTTAATTCTTTTGCAGCAAGCCAAGAGCGCGGCAGTAATAACTGGGCAGTTACCGGCGCATTAACTACAACCGGATCTGCTATGCTCTCCGATGACATGCACTTAGCAATGGCAGTGCCTGTTATTTGGTACAAAGCGCAACTAAATTATGTACATAACAATGTAAAAACCCAAGTTACGGGCGTATCGTTACCGGGGGCGCCAGCTATTGTAGTGGGCACTAATAATCATATCGCATGGGGGTTTACCAATGGTTATATTGATACCGCGGATTGGGTTGCGCTTACAAGTAACAATAAAACGTGGCAAGTAGATGAGCAAATTGCATTACCTAATAATGAAGCCGAAACTTACACACTTACCCTGAGCGAATATGGCCCGGTAAAATATATTAACGGGCAAGCTTATGCACTGAGCTGGGCGGCGCATCAAAGTTATGCGGTTAATATGCAATTATTACAGCTCGAACAGGCTACCGAAGTTGATGATGCCCTTGCTATAGCCAGCGATGTAGGTATTCCGGTACAAAATTTAATTGTAGTTGATAGCCAAGGCAGTGCCGCATGGAAGTTAATGGGGGGGATTCCTGGGCGTAAAGCACCCAGTGAGCTTAGTGTGAAAAGTACTGATTACTCGCCGCTTTGGTTGCAAAATGAAGCGCAGCGCCCCGTGGTTAAAAACCCAGTAAGTGGACGAATATGGACTGCAAACTCACGGGTGGTAAGTGCTCAGGATAACGAGCGTTTTGGTAACGGCGGATATTCACTTGGCGCGCGTGCAACACAAGTGCGCGACCGCTTGTTTGAAAAACAAAAATTTGTTGAAGATGATTTTTATCAATTACAGCTTGATAACCAAGCACGATTTTTAATTCCTTGGCACGCTTTATTGCTCAAGCAACTCAAAGCCGATGAAGGTAATAACGCCGCGTATATTAGCGCTGTTGAAAACTGGCAGCAGTGCGCGTGTGCAAGCTCAGTAGGTTATACCTTGGTAAAGCATTATCGCGATGAAGTGATTAATATTACCTTTAGTACGTTGCAGCAAAGCTTAAGTGAGAAAAATGGCACGTTGAGCTACGTAAGGCGTGACTTAGAACCGGCAGTTTGGCAGCTTATTAACGCGCAACCAAGCAGTTGGCTCAATCCACAATTTTCAACTTGGGAGCAGCAGCTGCAGGGGGCATTTAGTCAAACTATTGCTAAACTCAGTACGCAATACGGTAATAACATTCAAGGCTGGCAGTGGGGCAAAGTAAACGAGCTGGTTATAGAGCATCCGTTTGCTAAACAAATACCAATACTTGCCCGCTTTTTAAATATGCCAAAAACGCCAGGGTTTGGTGATAGTTACATGCCAGCAGTGCAGGGGCGTAGCTTTGGTGCTTCACAGCGCTTTATTGTACAGCCCGGACATTTAGAAAACGCCATTTTAACCGTACCTGGCGGGCAGTCGGGGCACCCGTTATCAAACTTTTATCGTGCCGGTTTTAGTCAATATATTAATGCAGAAAACACGCCATTATTACCACAAGCGCTAGTACATCAAATAATAATATCGCCAAAAGGCAAGTAGCTGTTTAGTGAACTAAGCTAGAGCTTGTTTATCTTTCGAGATTAAATTTACAGCCGTATGTTTGGTTTTTAGGTAAGGCAGAGTCTATGTCGTGTAGTTATTCTTCATAAATAGACGATAATTAATTATAAATATAAGTGAGCACTAAAATGAAAAAATTACTTCCCGCATTAATCACTGGTTTGTTGTTAAGTAGTGCGGCTTATGCCGATGAAAGTGTAGTTAAAACGCAAAAACTGAGCGAGCATATTTATATGTTACTTGGTCAAGGAGGCAATATTGCTGTAAGTGTCGGCGACGATGGTATTTATATTATTGATGATCAATTTGCCAAGCTTTCAAGCGATATTAAAAAAACGATTAGCGATTTACAGCCCGGCAGTACTGAGTTTGTAATTAACACCCATCATCATGGCGACCACACCGGAGGCAACGAAAATTTTGCTAAAGCAGGTGCCCACGTTATTGCTCACGATAATGTGCATAAGCGCTTAGTAGCGGAGCATGGTGAAGGGGCAGATTTTTTACCACGGATTAGTTTTAGCCACGATTTAAAGCTGCACTTTAACAACGAGCATGCTCATGTAATGCATTATCAGCATGCACATACTGACGGTGACGCAGTCATATTTTTTAACAAGGCTAACATTGTACACATGGGCGACATTTTCTTTAACTTTGGCAGCTTACCGTTTGTAGACGTAGACAGTGGTGGCAGTGTTGATGGTATTTTAGCGGCTGTAGATGACGTAGTGAAACAAATTGACGATAATACAAAAGTGATCCCAGGACATGGTCCGCTAAGCGATCGTTCAGGGCTGGTGGTGTATCGTAAGCTGGTGCAAAAAGCCAAAGATGTTATGCTTAAAGCAATGCAAAACAAGGCAAGCTTAGAGCAAGTACTTAACGCCGACCCATTGGCAGAGCTTGGCCTTGAATACGCTAGCTGGTTACCTAAAGAGCGTGTAACTACACTTTTTTATCGTAGTTTAAAACAATAAAAATGAATTAAGTAATAGCACATCAACTATTTTATTAAGCTGGGCGCATGTTCGGCTTTTTTATTCCCCATTCCTCAAGGAGTTGTGTATGACGGTAGAAAAAACCCATCTCGAAATTTGTAATTTAACTAAAGAGCAATACCCACAAATTAAAACCTTGATGGATCAAGCATACCCAGATTTAGGTGGTGCATGGCCTAGCCATACAATTTTTAGATTAATAGACCAGTTTCCAGAAGGGCAAATAGGCATTGTGGATGATGGTGTGCTGGTAGGCTTAGCATTAAGCGTGCAAGTAGACTATGCCCGCTTTTCTAACCCCCATACCTATGAAGACATAGCCGATGGTCATGACCGCGTATTTAGTGATACCGCTGGCGATGCACTGTATGGCTTAGATGTTGCGATTAGCGAAACGCACAGAGGTATGCGCCTTGGGCGTAGGCTGTACGATGCCCGAAAAGAATTGTGCCGCCAATACAACTTACGCGCTATTTTAGCGGGTGGTCGTATTCCGCGTTATTACAATCACAGTAATGAAATGACCCCAATGGAATATATAGCTAAAGTAGATCAAAAAGAGCTGTACGATCCTATCTTAAGTTTTCAGCTAGCAAACGATTTTCAAGTTAAACGCTTACTTAAAAAGTATTTACCCGAAGATCAAGAATCAGTAGGTTATGCCACATTACTGGAGTGGAATAACATATTGTACGAACCAACCGACACCGTTATTAATATAGTAAAGTCGATTGTGCGTGTAGGTGCGGTGCAGTGGCAAATGCGTAAGGTGGAGTCGGTAGAGGAAATGCTCAAGCAGGTCGAGTATTTTGTTGATACGGTTTCTGATTATCAAAGTGACTTTATTTTATTCCCTGAGTTTTTTAATGCCCCGCTAATGGGCTTAACTGAGCAAGTTAATCAAACCGAAGCGATCCGCAATTTAGCCGAGTACACAGAAACCTTTAAAAATGCTATGTCGCGTATGGCAATTGAATACAATGCCAATATTATTACCGGCTCAATGCCAGTAGCCGACGGGGATAAAATTTATAACGTCAGTTATTTATGTCACCGCAGCGGTAAAATAGATGAGCAACGTAAAATTCATATTACCCCGCATGAGCAAAATGACTGGGTTATTCAAGGCGGCGACAAAATAGCGGTATTTGAAACTGATGCAGGGCGTGTTGGTATTCAAATTTGTTACGATGTTGAGTTTCCAGAACTATCTAGAATTATGGCCAAAGAAGGCTTAGAAATTTTATTTGTACCTTTTTGGACTGATACTAAAAATAGCTATTTACGGGTACGTCATTGTGCTCAAGCACGCGCTATTGAAAACGAATGTTATGTGGTTATAGCAGGCTCTGTTGGTAACTTACCAGAAGTAGAAAGCCTAGATGTACAGTTTGCACAATCGGCAGTACTTACACCGTCTGACTTTTCATTCCCACATGATGCAACACTCAATGAGGCAACCACTAATACCGAAATGTTGTTATTTAGTGACCTTGATATGGATAAATTAAAAATTCTTCACAGCGAAGGGACAGTACGTAACTTAAAAGATCGACGTGAAGATTTATACGACATAATGCTAAAAAAAGTGAGCGACGATAAAAAGGTTAGTGCGGATAAGCAAAAAAGTAGCCTTTAATCACTACAAAATAGGTAGCTTATTAAAGTGTGAGCTGGTTAATTATCATTAATCTTGTTTATTGCTGTTAATGAATAAATTAGCTCGCTAAAATACCGCAAATTTTTAATAGAGTGAGTGCTTTAAGTGGCTTGGATGTATTTAATAATTGCGGGCTTGCTTGAAATTGGCTGGCCAATAGGCTTAAAGATTTCGCAACAAAGTGACAGCCGCTGGTTAGGTATTGGCATTGCGGTTGCATTTATGGTGGTTAGTGGTTTTATGTTGTGGCTAGCTCAACGTGATATTCCTATGGGTACATCTTATGCGGTATGGACAGGCATTGGCGCTGCTGGCACATTTATTGTGGGCATTTTGTTTTATGGTGATGCCGCCACTTTTGGCCGTATTGCCGGTGTATTAATGATTATTTGCGGTGTGATCACACTTAAAATAAGTCATTAAAAAGTAAACTCAACGCGGTTTAATCAAAAAAGCGCAGGATTAAAAGCCTGCGCTTTTTTTGCCAGTAATTAATTGGGCAGCATGACTAAAATAGCGGCAACAGCAATGAGTAATAACCCGGCGCTGTCTTGTTTTTTAAGCGGTTGTTTTAGCCACAGTACGGCAATGAGTATGGTAAAAAACACCTCTATTTGGCCAAGCGTTTTTACATAGGCAACATGCTGCAAGCTCATGGCGCTAAACCAGCCAATAGAGCCCACACAGCTAAAAATACTAATCGCAACAGTTGTGCTTTTATATTGCCAAAGTTTACTGAGGGTGTGTGGCTCTTTTAATAATAAATAACCCAGCAATATTAGAGTTTGTAAGCTAATAACAAAAAGCAGTACCCAAGCAGCAGAGTGAGGAAATAATAGCCCTGAATTTAAACTGCCCTCACGTACCCATAATGAAGTAAGCGCAAAGCAAGTACCGCACGCAAGCCCTAATAAAGCTGTTTTGGCATCGAAGCGTTTAATGCTGGTTATACCGCTCATTAGCAGTACGGCAATAGCCCCTAAAAATACCCCCAACCAACCCAATAAGGTTAACGCCGAGCCAAAAAATAATACTCCTAAAATAGCGGCAACCAAAGCCTCACTTTTTGCAAGCCCAGCGCCCACAGCGTAATTATTCATTTTAAATAATTTAACCATTAAGCCAGTAGCAAGAATTTGCATAATACTTGCGCCAATAATAAAGCCCCAAAAAGCATTATTAAAACTAGGCATAGCGGTATCTTGGTATTGATATAAACCATACAAATACACAGCAGCAATAGGGCCTGCAACAATAAAACGCGATAGAGTAACGCCAGCTACGCTCACATTACTACTTAACTTACTTTGTAGTGCATTGCGCCACGCCTGCATAAAAGCGGCTAAAAAAGTGAAAAATACCCAAGTCATAATAACAATACAAAAATAATAGAGGGCGATAAGTTAACAAGGTATACAAAGTAAAGCGATAGTGCTTTAGGCTCAGCTGCGACAATATGCCGCAGTTTAACTGCCGTAAAATTAGTTTATAGTTGGCTTGATGTTACTGTTTAGCCGTCAGGTGCTTATCTGGCGGCTTTTTTATAGTGGGTGTGTTATTTTAAATAATTAACAATAACAAAGAACCGTACTATGACTATTTTAATCGCTTGTGCTTTATTGGCCGTTGTAATGCCTTATTTAGCAAGAATACCCGCAGTAATCGAACTTAATAAATTGGGCGGCTACGACAACAAGCATCCGCGCCAACAACAAACTCAATTAACCGGTTTAGGAGCGCGCGCTTTAGCTGCACACCAAAACAGTTTTGAGTCGTTAGCAGTATTTGCCGTTGCACTTGCGGTGGTATTAGGCACTAATAATGTTAATGCGGTAACCGAAACCTTGGCGATGAGCCACATTGTAGCGCGTGTTTTATTTTGTGCTTTTTACTACCTTAACCTAGATATTATGCGCTCAATTATGTGGTTTGTTGGTATAAGTACAGCTATTGCAATGATTGCAGTGAGCTTTTAAATTTATTTTAAAACCCCAAAGCGTTTTAAAAGGCGCTTACTTTATAATATCGCTTTTATTAATTGCAATATATTGCCCTTGGGCAAGGTTTAGCGTTTGTAGGGTTAGCTCGCTAATTTGCTCGCGATACAAGTCAATTACCTTGTAACCACAATAGTGTGCCATTTTTCTAATTTGCCTATTAAGCCCTTGCTTTAAAATAATACTAAATTGTTTGTCTGCTATTTTTTCAACGCTACAGGGCAAGGTTATTTGCTTATCTACCGGTACACCTGCGGCCATTTTTTTACAAAACTCGGCATCAATGCTTTTATTAACGCTAACTAAGTAACGTTTTGGCTGGTGGAAGTCGGGATGAATTAGTTGGTTACACAACTCACCATCGTTGGTTAATATAAGCAAGCCACGGGAGTCTTTATCAAGACGGCCAATAGGGTAAACCCGCGTAATAGTAGGCAGGTGGTGATAAAGGCTAGCAGGGTCATTCTGATCAAGCTTGCAGTCAATACCTACAGGCTTATGATAAGCAAAATAAATTAACTCAGCAGTGCCTTTAATAATTTGCCCGTTAACTGTTATTTGGTCTTGCTCATCAACATGGTCAATATGATTAGCCGGGCGGTTATTTACTATCACTGCACCTTCGTCAATTAAGCGTGAGGCTTGTTTACGCGAGCAAACACCAGCATGGGCAATGTATTTAGCGAGTCGAATTTTGGTGCTCATAAATGGTTGCTGTTAGTCATTGGCAAAAGTGTGCAGCAGATTATAGCAAAGCTGCCAAGTAAACATTACTGAAGGTGGGTAAATAGCTATAAATTTAGTGTTAGGCGCTACAGAATATGCATTTTTATAAGCAGCTGTTGGTTTAATAATTTTTAATTTTATAAATATTAGAGGCGTTAATGTATCAATTATATGCAAATAATGACGATTGCTTAAATCAGGCGCTTCGTCAAAAAATAGTGGCGTTTAATAGCGCGCATTTTGATGCTGAGCGTATGTCTATTGGTTATCAGTTTTTAGACGCACAAGAGGAATTGGTCGCTGGGATTAGTGGCTGTGTATTTGGCAATTGGTTGCAGATAAATTGGCTTTGGTGCAGCGAGTTAGTACGTGGCAATGGCTTGGCGACTAAGTTATTAGTCGCACTTGAAGCGGCTGCAGTTGAGCTTGGGGCAACGAGGGGGCAGCTCGATACGCTTGATTTTCAAGCCAAGCCTTTTTATGAAAAGCACGGTTACCAAGTTAAGTATCAACTTAATAATTATCCGCGCACGGGTACTCGCTATTTTATGGAAAAATCGCTTATTAAACCCTTGCAGGGTGATTAAATAGCTTTAAGTGGCTCGCCTGTAAAGGTTACGCCTAAAAACGGGGTCACTTCAGGAGCAAGCATAAAGGTGCGAATATTCATATGATCGCTACCTTTGGGGTTGTTAAGCACATCTTGATGATAAAACTGACCAAAGCAATCGAGCGTATTTTGTTTACTAAGTTGGTTTAGTTTTGCAAAAGCGAAAATTTTGCAAGAACCATTGTTCTCGCTCGCAGCACTAAGTAAACCATGATTATTAAATGCGCAAGGGGTGAAGCGGTAATGTGTATCGATAACTGCCATAGTGTCGGTAAATTCGATGCTTTTTGGCTCATTTGCCAATTTTTCTAGGTAGTCACTTAGAGTCACTTTCTGTCCTTAGGATTATTTTTATACTTAACTCTAACCTATCTGTTTACTGATTTATATTAAACTAGTACACGTGCACTTAAATTAAGTGTGATAAGGCATTAATGTTAGTTATTTCAATATCGGCAAGGCCTTTGTAAGTATAGTTGGCAGCTTGGTTATTTAACCATACAGATTGGCAGCCGGCATTATTAGCGCCTTGCACGTCGCTATCTAGGCTGTCACCAATGTGTAAAATAGCTTTGTGTGGCACCTGTAAATGTGTAGCTGCTTGATCAAACAAGTTATTGTGCGGTTTAGCTTTACCGTGTAAACCCGCTTGCAGTACCAAGTTAAATTTATTATTTAAATTAAAAAGGCTCACATCGGCATTGCCGTTGGTTATGGCTATAAGGGTAAAGCGAGTAGCGAGCTTATCGAGTAAGTTAAGTACGTCATCGGTCACGGTTATATTACTGCGAGCTTGAGCAAATACCTTGTACGCAGCACTTGCAAAGTGTTTTGCGTCGTCGGCATTAAAGCCTTGCTTAGCAAGAAGTAAGCCCAGTGTTTGCAATCGCCACTGCGTTACATCTTCAATTAATTTTGGCTGCTGTTGCAGTGCACAATCACGACAATGCAGCCATTGCTGCAAGCCCTGATGTTGATAACCCGGCAGGGTATTTAAATAATCAGTTTGCGCTTGTACGGCGGCTTTTATAATTGGGCGATTGTCGTAAAGGGTATCGTCTAGGTCGAAGCTTAATACCGACACAGGTGCAATGGCACGATTAAAGCGGATCATATTATGGTTTCCTAATCAGTTCGCTTTTTTGCCCTTGGGTGCGTGTTGTCGTACACCTTGGCTAAATGCTGAAAATCTAAATGAGTATACACTTGAGTGGCCGACAAACTACTGTGCCCGAGCAGTTCTTGTACCGCGCGTAAATCGCCAGATGACTCTAAAATATGCGAAGCAAACGAGTGGCGCAATTTGTGCGGATGCACTTGCGAGCTAATGCCTTGCTTGATGCCCCATTCTTGCATTCTTAAACGTACTTGGCGTACCGAAATGCGATTTTTTTTGCTACTTAAAAATACTGCCACTTCGTCAGGGGTTGCAAATTGAGGGCGTATTATGAGCCATTTTTTTAGCGCGTTTAGCGCTTTACTGCCTACCGGAATTAAGCGTTCTTTATTGCCTTTACCGCGTACTAATATTTCACCATTTGCGGCGCTTATATCTTGTAGGTTGGCACCAACTAACTCGCTAATACGTAAACCTGATGAGTACATAAGCTCCATCATGGCTTTGTCTCTAATGGCCAGAGGTTCGTCGTCGGGTATTTCGAGCAAGCGTGCCATTTGATCTACATCGAGATTTTTAGGCAAAGGCTTAGCAAACTTAGGCCCTTTTATGCCTACCGCCGGGTTATGGTAATGCGCTTGTTTAGCAATATTTTTAGCTTTTAAGAATTTATATAAACTGCGAATACAACTGAGCTTTAAACTAATAGTGCGGCCACTTAATTGTTTTGAGCGCAGTGCCATGCTGTAACGGCGAATATGCTCACCCTGTACACTAAACCAGTCGTCGCAGAGCTTACTAAAGTAAAGCGCTGCAAAGCCAAGTTGGCTGACATATTGGTTAACAGTGTGCGCTGAGTATTGCCTTTCAAACTTTAAATAGTCGCTAAATAAAGTAATAGGCGTGCGCCAGTTATCGCTTAAGTCGCTGATATTTGGCGCAGGGTTGTCACTCATGCTAGTTCCAGCAACCTTGACTGCAGAGCGACTACAAAGTCTAGTACAAAAAGGGTGTCTTGTGCGGGCTCAAAGTGGTTGGCGTTGTTGCTGGCAAAAGCCAAAATAGCAATTGGCTTGTTAATATCACCAATTAAATAAATAGCCGTTGATTGCGCCGTATCGCTAAATAACAAATCTCGTTCTTGCTGATTAATACGCCCTAAATAGTGCCCTGAATTGCTCAGGCGATGCTCAACAAGTTGAGCATATTTAGTGTCGTACTTTACTAACCGACAGTCGCTAATATCTGGATTGCTACAAATAATATCTTGTAAGTTACTGGCAAGCGCATCGAAGTCGTTATTACTGCAAAGCTGTTGATGGCATAGGCTAAATAAGCGATACACTTGCTCATTTTGTGCAGCGTATTTGCTCATGCTGGCAATTTGATTTTTTAACAACGTATTGTGCTCGCGCAATTGCCGCTGCTGAATATGCACCAAAGATGTTGCACCTTGGGCTTGTTGTTGCAGCTCAAGCTGAGCAAGTAGCTCAGGGTGCTGAATTAAAAAATCAGGGTGGAGTTGTAAATAATCTACCACTTGCTGCGCGTTTAGCTCACTCATAGTGCCACTTGTCCATCAAACACATGCTCTGCTGGGCCGGTCATACGTACTGGGTGGCCTTCACCGTTCCAGCGAATTTGTAAACTGCCACCGGGTAAGTCTACTTGTACTGTGCTGATTAACTTATTTTGAATAAACCCAATAACCATTGCTGCACAAGCGCCTGTACCACATGCTAATGTTTCGTTTACACCGCGCTCCCACACTCGTAATTTAATATGCTCTTTGGAAATAACTTGCATAAAACCAATATTAGCTCGCTGCGGAAAACGCTCATGGTTTTCAAGTAACGGACCCAAAATATCAACTTGTGCGGTAGTAATATCGTCAACTTCTAATACACAATGTGGGTTACCCATAGAAACCGCGCCACTAAAAACAGTATGCTCTTCGGTACGAATAATATAGGTCAGTTCGCGCTTGGTTGCTTTGAGTGGGATTTTACTTGGCTCAAAATTAGGATGGCCCATATTTACAGTTACTTGGCCGTCTTTTTCTATGTATAGGGTTAAATTACCCGACTTAGTAGACACAGTAATTTTGTGTTTATTGGTAAGGCCTTTCATACGTACAAAGCGGGCAAAGCAACGTGCGCCATTGCCGCATTGCTCTACTTCGGTGCCATCGGCATTAAAAATACGGTAATGAAAATCGAGATCAGGGGAGTATGGTGCTTCAACCATTAGCAGTTGGTCAAAGCCAATGCCAAAATGGCGATCGGCCAGTTTTATTATTTGATCTCGCGACAAAAAAACGTTTTGTGTAATATTATCAATCACAACAAAGTCGTTGCCTAAGCCGTGCATTTTGGAAAAATTAACTAACATAGCGCTCTAATTCGGTTTTGCTCTGCGCTAATCATGCCACAGAGCAGGGACTTACAAAAACGTTTAAGGTAAAATTTTCTCACCTTGATACAGGCTCTCTATGGTTTCGCGTTCGCGAATAAGATGGTGTTGACTGCCATCTACCATTATTTCTGCAACACGCGGACGAGAGTTATAATTTGAACTCATAGTAAAGCCATAAGCACCGGCACTTCTTTGTACCAGTAAGTCGCCTTGTTTAAGTGCTAACTCGCGGTCTTTACCTAAAAAGTCACCAGTTTCGCAAACAGGGCCAACAATATCAAAGTTATGAGTAGGGGTTTCGTCGTCGCGTACCGATACCGGAATGATTTTTTGCCATGCTTGATAAAGCGCTGGGCGCAGCATGTCGTTCATGCCTGCATCAACAATAGCAAAGTACTTATCTTGGTTTTGTTTAATAAATTCAACTTGAGTAACTAAAACTCCTGCGTTAGCAGCAATGGCGCGACCGGGTTCAAATATAAGCTCAAGGTGGCGATAATTAACTAGGCGCTCAGTAACTTGCGCTGCATATTCGCTAGGGTGCGGAGGTTGCTCGTCATTATAAGTTACCCCTAAACCACCGCCTATATCTAAATGGGTAAGCTCGATGTTACACGCTTTTAATTCATCTATTAGCGTTAGTAGCTTATCAAGTGCTTCAAGAAAAGGTCTGGTTTCGGTGAGTTGCGAGCCAATATGGCAATCAACGCCAATAATGTTTAATCCAGGCAGTGAAGCGGCATGCTGATACACGCTCACAGCTGTTTGAATATCTATACCAAACTTGTTTTCTTTTAAGCCGGTAGAAATATACGGATGCGTTTTTGCATCTATATCGGGGTTAACGCGAATAGAAATAGGCGCTGCTAAATTTAGCTCACAGGCCACTTCTGAAATACGTTCTAGCTCCGAGACCGACTCAACATTAAAGCATTTAATTCCGAGCTTTAATGCATAGGCTATTTCGTCTGCTGTTTTAGCCACACCCGAAAACACCACTTTGGAGGCGTCGCCACCGGCTTTAATTACTCGCGCCAGTTCACCCTTAGATACAATGTCGAAGCCCGACCCTAAACGCGCTAATATATTGAGTACCGCAATATTAGAGTTGGCTTTAACGGCGTAGCACACCAGGGATTTATGGTTTTTAGTAGCATTAGCAAA
Source organism: Pseudoalteromonas sp. K222D (assembly GCF_017653575.1). NCBI lineage: Bacteria > Pseudomonadati > Pseudomonadota > Gammaproteobacteria > Alteromonadales > Pseudoalteromonadaceae > Pseudoalteromonas > Pseudoalteromonas sp. K222D. The sequence goes on along the minus strand of NZ_JAGGDL010000015.1, from coordinate 26,803 downwards.
GGCTAAATAATGGCGCTCAAAGGTGGCTCGCGAATAAACGTAGCATGGCGTACCATATTGCTGAGCAATACTTGCAATGCTTACGTCTTCAGCAAATAATTGATTGTTTTTATAATTAAAAAAATCCATTTATTGCTCCTGCTTTTTAGGTGTATTAGTTTGCTCAGTTTGAGTTGCTGGATTAGCTACGTCTTGAGGTTTATTTTGTTCTGCTTTTTGCTCTGGCAAATAGAGCGGACCGCTTTGACCACAGCCAGCTAATGCGCTTAGCAGTACAGTGCTCATTAATAGTTGCTTAAATTGTGAAGTATGTATCGCTTTCATTAGATTAATAGTGTTGCTGGCTTTATAATCGCAGAGTAACAGAATATCTAAAAAATGCAGCTATTCGCGGATGATTTTATTCCTGTTACACTAGCTGTACAAAAACGCACCCACTATTAGGCGGCTCGCCTGCAAAGGAAATTAACCATGACTGATCATGAATATCACCAATTAGCCGAAGCACTTATGTTCACAATTGAAGAACAAGTTGATGATTGTGAAGCAGATTTAGATTATGAGTCGGCACAAGGTATTTTAGAACTAATTTTTCCTGACAACAGTAAAATTGTGATTAACAAGCAAGCACCTTTACACCAAGTATGGGTTGCGACTAAGTTTAACGGACATCATTTTGAATTACGTGGTGATAAGTGGATAGATAATCGCTCTGGCGCAGAGTTTTGGCAGTTTATTAACGAGGCATCAACTCGCCAAGCTGGCCAAGACGTTAAATGGCAATCATCGTTATGAGTTTAGAGTTTGTAGAATATCCGGCTCAAGGTGAGCATAAAGCAACCGTTATTTGGTTGCACGGTTTAGGTGATTCGGGGGAAGGTTTTGCACCCGTAGCACCACAGTTACAATTACCAAATGAACTAGGGCTGCGATTTATTTTTCCGCACGCGCCTGTGCAACCGGTCACCATAAATGGTGGCATGGAAATGCGTTCTTGGTATGATATTAAATCAATAGAATTAGATAAACGTGCCGATGAGCAAGGTGTAAGAGATTCTGCCGCTAAAGTAGAGCAACTTATTAACCAAGAAATAGCCAATGGTATTGCTGCTGATAAAATTATTTTAGCGGGTTTTTCCCAAGGTGGCGTTGTAGCTTTGCATTTAGCCCCACGTTTTGAGCAAAAGCTGGCGGGTGTAATGGCGCTTTCAACCTATATGTGTGTACCAGAAAAGCTGGCAGATGAAGCACTACACACAGATTTAAATATTTTTATGGCGCATGGCAGTCAAGATAATGTAGTACCGCCTAGTGCAGGTAAAAGTGCGTTCGAAGTATTAACAGCACTTAGCATGGATGTAAGCTGGCAAGAGTACCCTATGGCTCACCAGGTTTGCGCAGAAGAACTGCAAGCTATTCGCCATTGGTTAATTGCTCGCTTAAGCTAATAATGGAGCCGCTGAGGTTAAAATGAGTCAAAAAATAGTTATTAAAGCAAATGTTAAACGCGAACCCCAAGAAAGTGTAACTACACTAACCTACGAGTGGAATTGGCGTCGTATTGTGAGTATTTCTATGCTGCTACTCATGACCTCTGCTGCCGTTATATATGGCTTAACCAGTGCCGTTAGTGCCGAGCAGGATGAACACCCCAATGAGCCAGAGGATAGAGTGTTGGCGCAAAGTAACGATATAAGCCAGCGTGCTGTTACTTCATTACAAACAACGCAAGTAGAGCTAAATACCTCGGCAACAGTTGCGTCACAAAACAGTGAAAGTGAGTTGTTAGTTGCGCCTATTAATTTAGTTGCAGAGCAAAAAGTAGCAGAGCCTGATAAAGTAGCAGCGGCAGAGTTACCCGTAATCCCGCAAGCTGAGATTAAAAACAACTCACCAGAGCCGGTTAATATTGAGCAAGTACCTACTACCGATTTATTAGTTGATACAGATGTTGCCGCTATTAGTGATACTGCACTCTCTAGCACGCAGGGCTTTGCCCCTTTAGCGCAGCTAGCGAGTGTGGCACTTGGCGCGCAAATAGATACCGATAAAATAAGCCGAGCAGTGCTTACACGTAAAGTAAGCAAGCGAGAGCCGGTAAATGTATTTGCTGCAGATATTCGTTTAAGTCAATTTGACGAGACGTTATCGTTTTTTAGTGAGCTAAAAAACTTACAAGGCCAACAGGTAAAGCATGTATGGTTTTTTGAGGATGATATTGTGGCTGAAATTGAGTTAGATATAACATCCTCTCGTTATCGTACGTATTCGACCAAGAATATAATGGACTCGCAAATAGGCCAATGGCGGGTTGATGTAATTGATGAGCAAGGCCAATTAATTGCTCAAAAAGAATTTAGAATATTAGCTGATTGAGCCAGCTAAATTGCAATTATTAAGTGAGTATTTTTTATGACCCAAACAACAAATATAGTGCGTATTGCTACTCGTAAAAGTGCATTGGCACTTTGGCAAGCTGAATTTGTAAAGGCGCAATTAGAGCATTATCACCCAGGTATTTTAGTAGAATTAGTGCCTATGTCGACCCAAGGCGATATTATTTTAGATACCCCTTTAGCTAAAATTGGTGGTAAAGGTTTATTTGTTAAAGAGCTTGAACAAGCCATGCTAGAAGGGTTGGCCGATATGGCCGTGCACTCGATGAAAGATATGCCTGTAGAGTTTCCAGAAGGGTTAACACTACACACTATTTGTGAGCGCGAAGATCCACGTGATGCTTTTGTATCAAATAACTTTGCCAATATTGACGAGCTGCCACAAGGTGCAATTGTGGGCACTTCAAGCTTACGTCGTCAGTGTCAAATACGCGCATCACGTCCAGATCTAAAAATTCATGACCTTCGCGGTAACGTAAATACACGCTTAGCAAAATTAGATTCAGGCCAATACGACGCAATTATTTTAGCAGCAGCAGGCTTGATCCGTTTAGAAATGAAAGACCGCATTCGTGCTTATATTGAGCCAGAAGTTTCATTGCCTGCCAATGGACAAGGTGCTGTAGGTATTGAGTGTCGTACTGATGACGAAGCAATAAAAGCATTACTTGCTCCACTTGAGCACAGCGAAACACGTATTCGGGTAAATGCCGAGCGCGCTATGAACCGCCATTTAGAAGGTGGGTGTCAGGTGCCAATTGGTGCTTATGCGCTAGTTAACGGCGATCAAGTGCACTTACGTGGTTTAGTAGGCGCAATAGATGGTAGCGAAATTTTACGTGATGAAGTTAGCGGCCACGTTAATGACGCAGAAAAACTAGGGGTTGAGCTGGCTAAAATGTTATTGGCTCAAGGTGCAGACAGAATATTAGCTGAAGTATATAGAGACGCGTAATGTTAAATATCTTGATAACTCGTCCCCAAGGAAAAGGCGCAGCCCTTGCACAACAACTTGAGCAAGCGGGTTATCAAGCGTCTTTATTTCCCGTATTAAAAATAGAGTATTTAACCCCCGATAGTATTGAGCTCAGCCCATTAACTAATGCCGATAAAATTATTTTTGTGTCGCAAGATGCGGTTTTGGCGCTGAGTGAATTAAAGCCAGATATTAATATAAAAGCGCAATTTTATGGGGTTGGCCAACAAACAGCCGACACTATTTATGAGGTGTTTGGCGTGCGAGCGGCTGTTCCTAAACAGCACGACTCAGAGGGGTTATTAGCGCTTAAATCGCTTGCCGATGTTGATAGCTGTAATATTGTATTGGTTAAAGGAATAGGGGGGCGTCCTGATATAGCTAAAACACTAAAGCAGCGTGGTGCCTTTTTAAATAACTGCGTAGTGTATCAGCGTACTCCCATAGACCCTGAGCCTAACAACTGGATAGACCACTGGCAAAGCCAGAATGTACACGGTATAGTCATAACAAGTAATGCGGCGGTTGATGCTATTTTTAAAAACCTTGCTGCACCCCAAAGACAATGGTTACAACAGTGCCGATTTTATGTAGCTAGTGAGCGTATAGGCGCTTATTTACAGCAGCATCAGGTAAGTTCGGCTAATATACATATTGCAGCAGGAGCTAGCGATAACGCTATGTTTACCTGCATTAATCAGCAAGGTAGCAAAATGAGCGAACAGTCAGTACCGTCAACGGTAGATAAAGCAGCGCAAAAAACGACTAATGCAACAGCCAACAATGGCAAAGCTACGGCTAAAAGCGATACGCTTAAAGCAACTGATAAGGCTGGCAACACTAAGCAACGAGTAAGTAAAGTTGGGAGCTTAGCTCTTATTATTTCATTAATTGTTGCCTCTGGAGTTGGCTTTGAGTTTTATCAAAAGCTCAACGCGAGCAAGACGCAAAGCTTAGCTGTTAATCAGTTAAATGAGCAAAATAAATTACTACAACAAGAGCTACAAGCACTTAAGTTAGCTCAAGCTAATTTGCAACAGACACTATTAACGTCTGAGCAAAAAGTAACAGCTGCAATGCGCGAAAGTACTACAAAAAACCAGCAAGAACTAAAGGCTGCCTTACAACAAGCGCAGCAGCAAGGCTCGTCTTTAAATCCACAAGAAGTTACCAGCTTGCAGCGCATGGCTGAGTTTAAGTTGTGGGCCGAAAACGACTATCAAGGAACTAGCGCTGTATTAAAACGTTTAGATGCTTTACTTAGCGATCACCCCGGTACTATTACAGTGCGCCAAGCCATTACACAAGATATACAAACCTTAGATGCCATAAAACCAATTGCCGTTGAAGCTATTTATTTACAGCTTAGTAGTGTGCTGAAAAATATTGATGAATTGGTATTTAATGCGGTGAACCTGCCTGAAGAAGTAGCAAAAATTGATGACAAGGTATTAAGTGAAGATCTTAGCGATTGGCAGCAAAACTTAAAAAATAGTTGGGATCAATTTTTAGATGGTTTTATTACTATTCGTCATCGTGAAGGCGTTGCTATAGAGCCATTATTAAGTGAACAACAGCGACACCTGGTAAATCAAAGAGTTAAGCTTTATATAACGCAAGCGCAAGATGCATTATTGAGCAAGCACGCCAGTGTTTACTTTGCAGCACTAAGCGAAGCAAAACGTTTAGTGGCTGAATACTTTAAACAAGATGATGATGTTACAAAAATGGTTTTAAAGTCGCTGTCTAATCTAGAAAAAGAGCAGCTAAACTTTAACCCTAAAGTAAACTTACAAAGCACGCAGCAAGTTAAGGAGTGGGCAAAATGATAGGGTTGATCATTTTAATTATTGCACTTGTTGTGGTGTTAGCAGCAGCCCCTTTTTTATTGGACGAAAAAGGCTATGTACTAATTTCGTTTAACAACACCACAATTGAAGGCACAATTGTTTCGTTTGCCGTGCTAACAATCGCAGTATTAGTCGTTAGTTATTTAACCTATAAACTCGTGCGTTATTTATTCTCTATTTATCGCAATACTAAGCATAGTTTTTTTGCTCGTAGCCAAGGGCGCAAGCAAGCTGCAATTGAGCAGGCGCTATGGAGTGTAATTAATGACGACTATGCACAAATAGAGCAGGCGCTATCTAGCAAGGTACCTGATCAGTATCAAGATATACGTTTAGCACTGCTTGCTAAGGCGGCACTAGCTAATAATCAAACCGACAAAGCCCTTGAGTACTTATTTGATATAAACCCAGAGCAGCAACTAAAAGTAGCAAAACTATGGCTAGCTAGTGGTAATAGTAGCGCTATAGAGTCGCAACTACGGGTTATTGCAGAATCGAAAAAAGCGACAGCACTTGAGCTAAAAATTTACACCGAAGTGCTAGTGCAGCAACAACATTTTAGTGCTTTAGAAGCATTTTTACCGCGTCTTTTACGCAAAAAAGTACTAACAAATGAGCAGTGGCATCGCGTTTTTAATGCCTATTTTGCCTCATTTCCTGTTGATGAAGTAACAGCTAAATATAAGCAGTTACCTAAAAAGCTACATAGCTACGCCTACATCGCTTATTTAACGCAAATGGCTGCTGCAGGGCAGTTAAGCGTAATTGAAAATGACTTAATAAAAATGGTTAAGCATGAAGAACAACATGCACAATTAGCTAACATATTAAGTAAAGCAACAACGGCAAATGCCCGTAAATTACAAACGAGTATTCAAGATCGACTTAAAAAAGATGAGCAAAATAACTCATTACTGCTCGCTTTGGCTTGTCTTGCTAATGCGCAAGGTGATTACGACCTAGCGGCAAGGGTGTTTGATAAAGCACTAAATAATGAAAATAAAAAACAATATATGCAGCAAGCAAAGTTAAGTTATGAAAAAAGTGCACAACTAGATAAAGCATTAGTACTTTATAAATAATGAGTTACATTTAATAAACACCATTTAATATTGCAAGGAGCAAAAGGCGATGAAAGGTTTGTTTAAATTGTCTTTTAGCTTAGCTTGCGCTTACTTTATTACAGGCTATTTTAGTAATTTATTGCTTGCTATAGATGGTTTCGCTGTGGCATCTTGGCCCCCTGCGGGCATAGCTGTAGCAAGCTTTTTGTTATGGGGCCGTAAGTCTTTTTTAGGTATTTTTGTTGGTGCATTACTTACTAGCTTAATTCACCTTGATAATGTTGTTGATATATTAAACTGGCAAGTTTTTTTCCAAGCCGCTGCAATTGCTATCGCTGTTGTTTTTCAAGCATGGCTTGGCGCGCAAATAATAATTAAAGTTATTAAAGCCCCCCTCGATTTATCGTCACTAAAACATAGTGTACAAAGCTTAATTATAGCCGGCCCTGTATGTTGTATTATTGGTGCTAGTGTCGGCACCAGCTTACTTGTTTTTAATAATATAATTGCTCAACATGCCGCGCTAGATAGTTTTATTGCGTGGTGGATTGGCGACAGTATTGGGGTGCTCATTTTTACGCCATTGATGCTGGCTGCATTTAATTACTCAGTGATGCGATACCGGCTACAAGTTATCCTGCCTTCTTTACTTATTTACATTCTTATTAGTGTTAGCTTTTATGGTGCTGCCAGTGTTAAAAAAGAAAAAAACATTCAAAAACAAGAGATAAAAACATTAGCTGTACAAGACTCAATTACTCATAAATTAGATGAAATCTCTGCACACTTGGCTTTACTGGCTACTTTTTTTTCGAGCAGTGAAGATGTGAGCTTTAAAGAGTTTCGGCAATTTACGGCAAAACAGTTAAGCTACAGCGAAGAAATATTGGCGTTTGAATGGGTACCGTATGTTCCTAAAAGTGCGCTGTTAGAATATCAACAAATGACGCAACTAGCCGATGTTGAACATTTTTTTGTAAAAGAAAAATCACCAACCAACCAATGGCAAGCCGTTGCTGAGCGAGATGTATATTATCCAATTAGGTACGCATACCCATTAAAAGGCAATGAAGATGCTATTGGCTTTGATTTAGCATCAAACGACTTTATGCAAGAGGCATTAAATAAGTCAAAAACGCTTAACGAAATGGTCATTAGCCAACCGGTTAAGTTGGTGCAAAATCAGGCTGAGTTAGGGGTGTTATTTTTGCATCCTGTATTTGGAAGTATAGAGACTGAAGATGACTTTAAAGGTTTTGCCGTTGCGGTAGTGAGCTTAAAAAAACTATCGCAGTCGTTGCTTTTTGATCATGAAAACTTAGTTACAGCAAGCTTTTTAGATATTAACAATACCAATAATACCCACGCTATTTATATTGCCAACAACGAGTCAATGGACTTGTTAAAGTCCTACCAGCTACTCATTGGTAACCGTATGTGGCAGGTTGAGTTACACGAGCCCTTAGTTACAACCTCCTGGTTAATATATTGGTTGGCACAAATAGTGGGGATGCTGTTTGTTTGGTTACTGGTAGCATTTTTAATTTCTGTTACAGGCACAAATGTTCAAATACGCGAGCAAGTTGCTAGGCAAACGCGCACATTACGCCAAGAAAAGCAAAAAGCTGATGAAGCGAGTCAAATAAAAAGCCAGTTTTTAGCGAATATGAGCCACGAAGTGCGCACGCCAATTAATGGTATTAAAGGCTTACACTACTTAGCGTTACAACAAAATGATTGGCAACAAGCCCGTACTTACATAGAGCAAGCTGATGGTGCGTTAGGGGTGTTACTTAGGGTATTAAATGACTTACTCGATTTTTCTAAAATGGAGGCAGGTAAACTTGATTTAATGCAAGAACCCGTAGATATAGGGCGCTTGGCTGAAGAGATAATTAACTTAATACAATTTGAAGTAAGTGTTAAGTCGTTAGAAATAAAGCTAGATTATGATAAAAATACAAACTTGGTGATTAACACCGATGCTATTCGTTTAAAGCAAGTGCTACTAAATTTACTCAATAATGCGGTTAAATTTACTGCTCAAGGGAGTATTACACTGAAAATTTGGCAATCGAAAACCATGATCTATTTAAGTGTAAGCGATACAGGTATTGGTATTAGTAAAGAGGCACAAAAGAAATTATTTAGGCCTTTTGCTCAAGCAGATAACTCTACGTCACGCCAATATGGCGGTACAGGATTGGGCCTCAGTATTTGTAAAAAGCTAGTTGAGCTTATGGGTGGCGCTATAGATTTAAAAAGCACTGCAGGGCAAGGTTCAACATTTACCTTTAGTTTACCGCTTAACTCCCCTTTACCTAAAGTAGAGAAAAGTGAGCAAAGCTTTAGTGACGTGGATATAGAAAACGTATCATTTGCGAACAGCGCAGTACTTTTAGTTGAGGATAACCCGTTAAACCAACATGTAGCCACTGCCATTTTAAAAACCAAAGGGTGTGTTGCTGATATTGCTAATGATGGCTTTGCCGCAATTGAAATGTTAACTGAAAAAAGTTACGACATTGTCCTTATGGACATTCAAATGCCCAAAATGGACGGCTTACAAGCAACCAAGGTAATACGTAATGAGCTAGGCTTATTAGATTTGCCTATTATAGGTTTATCGGCTAATGCCCATGATGACGATGTTAAAAAAGCGCTTGCCTGTGGAATGAATAGCTATATAACGAAACCAATAGATGCGAATATTTTGTTCAAAGCTCTTTGGCATTATTTAGCGGCGATAGAAAAATAAAATCATCTGCTTTTTTGCATAAAAAGCAGACATATGGCCTCAAAAGTATATTTTAAATAAACTAGACTTGAATTATTACTATAGCTGCGTATTATGCGCGCAATTTTAACCTAACTGAGTTGCTACTATGATCAATAGAAAACTACCTTTGCTAGATATTCATCGCCATTTAGATGGTAATGTACGAGCGCAAACCATATTAGAACTTGGTCGTCAGTTTAATATAACTTTGCCTGCTGATAACGTTGCAGCACTTATCCCTCATGTACAAGTCATTGATCCTGAGCCAAACCTGATGGCATTTTTACAAAAATTAGATTGGGGTGTAACTGTATTAGGTGACTACGATGCTTGTAGACGTATAGCGATTGAAAATATTGAAGATGCACAAGCCCAAGGGCTTGATTATGTTGAGCTGCGCTTTAGCCCTTACTACATGGCACAAAGCCAAGGTTTACACCCTCAAGGTGTGGTTGAGGCGGTAATTGATGGCATTAAGTCGGCAACCAAAGGCGCTAATGTAAAAGCTAATTTAATTGGTATTTTATCACGCACTTATGGCGTAAAAGTTTGCCAACAAGAGCTTGATGCCTTACTCGCTTTTAAAGACGATTTAGTGGCTGTAGATTTAGCCGGTGATGAAATTGGTTTTCCGGGTGAGTTATTTGTAGAGCATTTTAAGCAAGTACACGACGCATACTTAGCAGCAACAATTCATGCCGGTGAAGCACTAGGTGCACCAAGTATTTGGCAAGCAATTAACGAGCTAGGTGCGAGCCGTATAGGCCATGGCGTTAAAGCAATTGAAGATATTGAATTAATGAACTATCTGCGCGATAAGCGTATTGGTATTGAGTCGTGCTTAACTAGTAATATACAAACCAGTACCGTAAATGATTTAGCTCAGCATCCGCTAAAACAGTTTTTAGATCATGGTATTTTGGCTTGTATTAATACCGATGATCCAGCGGTTGAAGGTATTGAAATTGAACACGAATACTTAGTGGCAGCGCCACAAGCTGGTTTATCACAAGCCGATATAGAAAAAGCGCAAGCTAATGCGCTTGAAATAGCCTACTTAAGTTACAGCGATAAAAAAGCACTGCTAACAATGGCAAGTACGCGCTAATTTAATATTATTAGTATAAAAAATGCCGCTATTAATAGCGGCATTTTTGTATCTAAGCAACCAGAGTTCAGGTGAAGTATTTATAAATTAGTGTTTTTAGTGTGTTTGACAAGCTAGGTAGTTATCGTAAAGGGCTTTGAGAATATCGGCTCTGCTGATCATTCCTATTACTTTTTCGCCGTCAACCACAGGGTAATTTTTCGGTTTACCGGGTCTCATTTGCTCAGCAAGTTCAATAATGTTGGTGTCGCCATTTACAGTCACGACTTCTGTTTGCATTAGTTGCGATACTTTCACCACCCCATCACAAAAATAACTGCTTTGCATGAGTGGTTTAAGCAGCTCTTGCTCAGAGATAAAGCCAACTAAAAATTTATTGCTATCGAATACTGGGGCACCAAGTAATTTAAATTTTTGCAGCTCTGCAATGGCAGTGGTCATTTCGGTATCTGGGGTAATGTTTGGCAACTTGTGTTGCATAAAGTCTTTTACTTTTGTATTTAGCATATGGGTCTCTCCCGCTGAATGTTCTATACAAAGTATGGTTTATAGATCGACTTTTAGGAAATTGTTTATGTTGATGATGTTGATAGATTTTAACTATTAATTATTTATTGTTATAAAAACAATTAAGGCACCTATTTAGATGCCTTAATATTTGAAATGAGAGCGTTAAGTGCAATTATTTAATAAATGCAAACGCATCTGCGTACATGTTTTCGCGAATAGCACCATGAGCAATAAAATCGTCACGAACTATGCCTATCATGTCAAAACGTCCAGCCATGTAAATATCGTAAGGCGCTAGCGATACTATATCTTGCATTACGGCTTTGTGTACATAACCGGTATGTCCTTGCCAATCAGCCGATGGGTTTTCTACTACCGGAATAAACTGAAAGTTTTTGTGGCTATCGGCCCACACTTGCATTTCGCGGTGTGCATAAAGTGCCGATTCTTCTCTTACGCCCCAGTATAATAATACCGGGCGGTCGCAGCTAATTTCAGCTAGGTGATCAGCCATTGATTTTGCATATGAAAACCCAGTACCGCCAGCAAGTAAAATAATTGGACGTTCACACTGTAAACGAAGTTGCGATATACCTAAGCCTGCTTCTATCTCTATTAGCTGCTTTTCGTTAAGTGCATTGCGTAAATGTTCAAGCGACTGCATTGCATATGTATCGGTTCCCGAAGCGCCAATATGTAACTCTATTTGATCGCATTGTGAAGGGCGGCTGGCAATCGAAAATGCACGCTTGTCATTTTCGCTCAATACAAGATGCATGTATTGGCCTGCTTCAAACGAAACCGGTTGTTGTGGTTTTAAAATTACTTTATGAACAAATTCTGTAAGTGGGCTGATAGCAACAACTTCAGCTTTTAATGTTTGCATTTTTTACCTTTTAGCAGCGCTTTTCATAGCAGATACGCAATAGAATGTGTTGATTCTAGCATATCTGCAGGGTTGTTTTATAGCCTATTGGTCTAGGATATTAGAGAATGTTGAGGCTCTGCCAAATGTCGTCTACGCGATCTTTGGTGGCTTTATCCATCTCAATCGGCTCGCCCCATTCACGGTTTGTTTCGCCAGGCCATTTGTTCGTTGCATCCATACCCATTTTAGAGCCAAGGCCAGAAACCGGTGACGCAAAATCTAAATAATCAATTGGTGTATTTTCTATTAAAGTGGTGTCGCGAGCGGGGTCCATACGCGTAGTAATTGCCCAAATAACATCTTCCCAATCTCGGGCGTTAATATCGTCATCGCACACAATAACAAACTTGGTATACATAAATTGACGTAAGTAAGACCACACTCCCATCATTACGCGTTTTGCATGACCAGGATATTGTTTTTTCATGGTAACAATAGCCATGCGGTACGAGCAGCCTTCTGGTGGCAAGTAAAAATCAACAATTTCAGGGAATTGTTTTTGTAAAATAGGTACAAATACTTCGTTTAATGCCACCCCTAAAATAGCAGGCTCATCAGGCGGGCGGCCGGTAAAGGTACTGTGGTAAATAGGGTTTTTACGGTGGGTCATATGGGTTACTGTCATCACCGGAAAGTCATCAACTTCGTTATAATATCCAGTGTGATCGCCATACGGACCTTCAGGTGCCATTTCACCTGGCATTATGTAGCCTTCAAGTACTATTTCGGCGCTTGCGGGTACTTGTAAATCGTTTGATATTGATTTAACTACTTCAGTTTTACTGCCGCGCAGTAAGCCTGCAAAAGCGTACTCGCTTAATGTGTCGGGTACAGGGGTTACTGCACCTAATATAGTCGCCGGATCGGCGCCCAATGCCACAGATACCGGGTACGGTTGGCCTGGATTTTCTTTACACCATTCTTGAAAATCAAGCGCGCCGCCACGGTGAGACAACCAGCGCATAATAATTTTATTTTTGCCTAACAGTTGTTGGCGGTATATTCCTAAATTTTGGCGCTTTTTATAAGGCCCTTTAGTAACGGTAAGGCCCCAAGTAATTAACGGTGCAGCATCACCTGGCCAGCAATGTTGAATAGGCAGCTTAGTTAAATCGACCTCATCACCTTGTAAAATAACTTCTTGGCAGGGGGCTTTTTTTACTTCTTTTGCTGGCATATTAAGCACTTGTTTATAAACAGGTATTTGCCCTAGCGCTTCTTTAATGCCTTTTGGTGGCTCTGGTTCTTTTAAAAAAGCCAAAAGCTTGCCAACTTCACGTAATTCGCTTACATCTTCTTGGCCCATACCCATGGCAACACGCTTGGGTGTGCCAAATAAGTTAGCCAATACCGGAATATCGTAACCTTTAGGGTTTTCAAATAATAACGCAGGGCCTTTAGCACGTAATGTACGGTCGGCTATTTCGGTCATTTCAAGATACGGGTCGATTTCTTGAGTGATGCGTTTAAGCTCACCTCTTTTTTCAAGTAAATCGATAAAATCACGAAGATCTTTGTATTTCATTGTGGGCCGCTATTAAGCAATAAAGTTAAAAGTATTATACCCAAGTAACGTAAAATTGCATGCTCAGTTACTTAGCTATTAGCACTTGGAAAAATACAGTTACTTTGTATCACTAAACTTGCTTTATCACGGTTTAATTTTATTAGTTTTATTGTACTACCTACTGTTGTAGGCAGTGGTATTTTGTCCCTTCAATAATAAGCATGGCTTCGCTATCTTTACTCCAAAACAACACATTTTTATTTATGTATTTATTACCTGAGGCGCTTTTTTCTCGGCTAAGTTGATAAGTATTATTATTAAGTGTTAGTGCTGCTGTTTGCTCATTGATAACGCTAAGCGTGGCTTCTTTTTGATTACATAGATAACGAGTGTTAATTGTGGGCTCATTACAAGCAGATAAGCCTAATACACTTAATGCGATTATCAGCAGCGCTTTCATTTATATCTCCAGTGCAAACAGCAAGTAATTATCGATATTTGCGTATTAATTTTAATCAGCATAGCAAAGCAAAATTAACCGTTGGTGAAAATGCGGCTTTAAGTTATGTTAATAATATTATTTTTAAGCTAGGTATTTATATGGCAGGTACTAATCTTTTAACCTTATTAGACGACATTACTGTGCTACTAGATGACATTGCAACTATGAGTAAAGTTGCTACAAAAAAAACAGCGGGTGTATTAGGTGATGACTTAGCGCTTAATGCTCAACAAGTTACCGGTGTAGCTGCAGAGCGTGAGCTACCTGTGGTGTGGGCGGTAGCAAAAGGATCGTTTTTAAATAAAGCAATATTAGTACCTGCGGCGTTATTAATAAGTGTGTGGTTACCTTGGTTAATTACGCCTTTATTAATGTTAGGTGGATTATTTTTATGTTTTGAGGGCGCAGAAAAAGTATTTGCCAAGTTTTTGCCTCATGATGATAAAAGCGAAAGTGAGGGCGACAAATTAGACCTAGTAGAATACGAGAAGCAAAAAGTTAAAGGTGCGATTAGAACCGACTTTATACTTTCTGCTGAGATCATAGTAATTACGCTTGGCACAGTTGCAGCTGCTACATTAATAAATCAGGCATTGGTATTGTGTGTTATTGCCATAATTATGACTATTGGCGTTTATGGCTTAGTTGCAGGAATTGTGAAGCTTGATGATGCAGGTCTATATTTACTTAATCAATCTAAGCTATCGGCTAATAAATTTAAAGAAATACTAGGCAAAGGGTTGTTAGCGGCAGCACCACGGCTTATGCAGTTTTTAGCATTTGCGGGTACAGTTGCAATGTTTTTAGTGGGCGGCGGCATTTTAGTGCATGGCATTAAAGCTTTGCATCATATTCAAATAGCGGTAACCAATTATGGGCAAACAATTGTAGGTACTACAGGTGAAGTGCTGGCACCACTTATATTTGATGGCTTATTAGGTGTTATAGCAGGCTTAGTTGTTGTGCTTGTACATTTAGCTTATTTAAAAATATTCAAAAAATAGCGCTAATTCACACCTTACAATTATTGCCTGTTTAACAACCGTATAGTTAAATAAGCCCATACAGTTAAATGTGTATGGGCTGTATTAATTAAAAGCTAAATTGTGCTGCTAAGCGTACGCTCGCGCCTTCACCTATGGTTACATTATTTAAACCACCGCCTGCTAGGTAGTTTGTATCAAATAAGTTTTCAATATTTAGGCGTAAGTTAACGTCGGTATTGTTTAAGTTTATTTTATACGTTGCACCCACATCTACGCGGGTGTAGGCATCTTTAGTAACGGTATTGGCATTGTCGGCAAAGCGTTCGCCTTCGTAAAATGCACCTGCGTTTAATGCAATTACGTCGTTTAATTCGTAACGAGTCCAAAGTGATGCAGACCATTTAGGGGCATCGGTAGGGCGCTTACCTTGCAATGTTGCGTCGCGCTCGTAGTTGGCATCTAAGTACATAGTTGATGCCATTACAAATAAGCGATCAGTTGCTGCACCTTGCGCCGCTAATTCAAAGCCTTTATGGCGCTGCTCGCCAGCTTGAGTAGTGATGCTGGTTATATTATCAACAGGGTTTACAAGATCTTCGCTCACTAAAGTGCCTGTTTTGCTAATATCAAATAATGCGCCACTGAGCATTAATCGATCGTCAAACAGCTGCCATTTAATACCAATTTCTTTTTGCTCAGAGGTAATCGCATCGAGCTTCATGCCATTATTAACATCGTTTGTATTTACTAGCGTTTCGTTTTGCGGCTCAAAACCTTCAGAGTAACTAGCGTAAATAGTGGCCGAGGCATTAGGGTGATATAGCACACCCACTTTAGGAACAAACGATTCATTATTACTATTTTCTTTACTTTGCTTGTCGTAACGACCGCCTAAAGATAACTGCCATTCTGGTGAGAACGAAATGAGATCTTGCATGTAAATACCGTAATAGTCATAAGCAGATGAGCTAACAGTGTCATCTGTTTTATAGCTTATAGCTGGGCGAAATGGTTCGTTTTGCCCGGCGCTAAAGTCAAATGATTCGGCATTAGTTTTTAATTGGCCATAATAATAATCAAGCGAATTTGCGCCAATTAAAAATTGGTGCTGAATACCAAAGGTTTCAAATTCACCAATAAAGTCAACAAAGGCGGTTTTAAACTGCCAATCATCAAAACGATCGTAAGGGCGTGACGCGTAGCTATCACCTTCGATAAAGTTACTTGGTTTACGAGGTGCTGACTCAAAGCGTTGACGCTCAAATGTTTGCTCGTTGTAACCAAGTTTTACTTGCCAGTTTTCGGTTAAAAACACTTCTAGGTCAACACCTAGGTTTTCTACCGTTATATCTGTAAACGCCCAAGACATATCGCGAATTGTTTTATCGTCGCCAATTACATTGGCATTACTATCAATCCAGGCACCCGTATCTAAACCGGCTTCGTCATCTGTGCGGTCGTAATGTACGCGTACTAAGGCGTTATCGCTAATATCGTAATCAACAATTAATGCACCTAAAAAGCGATCGCGTTCACGGTTTTCACCATTTTGGTATTCACGCCAATAATCAACATCTTGCTTTACTAAAATACCGCGAGCACGTAAATCTTCCGACTCAGTAAGTGCACCGCCCGCATCCAGCATAAAGCGAGTTGAACCATGTTGATCAACATCGGCACTGGCTTTAAATAATGTTTGTGACGTGGGTTTTTTAGTGACCATATTAACCAAGCCACCAGGACCCGATTGGCCATATAAAATACTTGATGGGCCTTTAATAACTTCAACTTGTTGTAATATTTCGATAGGTTGTTGGTAGTGCGACCAGTGCTGATGGCCGTCACGCAAGTAACCTGTAGATGAACTCAGTTCAAACCCACGTAAATTAAATACTTCACGGTTACGTTGCTTTGAACCTGGCGTTAAGCTGGCATCGTTAGTAAGTACTTCACCTAACGTAGTTGCGAGTTGTTCATTTACTATGGTGTCGGTAATAACGGTAACCGACTGTGCGGTATCAAGTAACGAAGCTGACGTTCTCATTGCGCCATTAGCATTGTCTACTTTATAGTCATTAAAATAACTTCCTTTTACTTCTATATGTTCTATATCTGTTGCGTTTGCATAAACACTCGCAGTAGTACTTGCTAGCAGTGCGATAAAAAGTGGGCTTAGTTTCATTAGTTGTTTCCGGGTTGATAGTATTAATGCTGAGTTAATCTTAATGAAAACCAGTATCATTTGCAATGCCTTTTAGTGTGTTTTTTTATAATGCTTAATGGTTGCCAATTAGGAATTCTGCTATTATTAGCAGCATATTGAGTGGGGCTTTTCCCCATGTTATTTTTTTGTATTGGGATTTACTGTGACCACAACTGCTTTTTCATCTTTGGCTTTACCTTCTGGGTTAGTTGATAACTTATCAACACTCGGCTACACCCACATGACACCTGTTCAGGCGCAAAGTTTACCGCCAGTACTGGCTGGAAAAGACATTATTGCTCAAGCAAAAACGGGGTCAGGTAAAACTGCGGCGTTTAGCTTAGGCGTATTGGCTAAATTAAACGTAAAACGTTTTCGTATTCAATCTTTAGTATTGTGCCCAACACGTGAGTTGGCAGAGCAAGTAGCTGTAGAAATGCGCAAATTAGCGCGTGGCATCCATAATATTAAAATACTTACTTTATGTGGTGGTGTATCAATTGGTCCACAAATTGGCTCACTTGAACATGGCGCACATATTATTGTTGGTACACCGGGGCGAGTTGACGATCATATTCGTAAAGGTACTTTGCGTTTAGATGATGTAGAAACGCTCGTACTAGATGAAGCCGACCAAATGCTAGATATGGGTTTTCAAGATACCTTAGATGCAATTATTGAGCGTATTCCCACTAACCGCCAAACATTACTATTTAGCGCTACGTTTCCACGTGCAATAGAAGCTGTTGCAAAGCGTGTGCTTAGCAATCCAGTAATGGTTAAGGTAGAAGAAGAGCAAGCTAAAAGCACTATTAAGCAATACTTCTATAAAATGGATAACAATAAACAACGTTACCCAACACTTAAATTATTGCTGCTTAAATTTACCCCGCAAAGCTGTGTCGTGTTTTGTAATACTAAAGTAGAAACACAGCAATTGTGTGATGATTTAGTTGATGAAGGCTTTAGTGCGGTATCTTTACATGGTGATTTAGAGCAGCGTGATCGTGAGCGTACGTTAATTCATTTTTCTAATAAAAGTGCATCAATACTAGTGGCAACCGATGTGGCCGCGCGTGGTTTAGACATTGACGATATGGATATGGTGATTAACTATCACTTAGCTCACGACACACAAACACATGTGCATCGTATTGGTCGTACCGGTCGAGCGGGTAAAAAGGGTATTGCATGCTCTATTTATGGTGAGGCAGAAGCATTTAAAATTGCACAAATTGGTGACCATTATGAGCGCGATGTGATCCCAGAGCCAATGCCATCGTTTAGCTTATTAGAAAAGCCACCATACAAACCAGAAATGGTAACCTTAATGCTTGATTCTGGTAAAAAGCAAAAAGTACGCGCAGGTGATATTTTAGGTGCACTTACCGGTAAAGACGGTATTGCGGGGCGTCAAGTTGGTAAAATAAACGTACTCGACAACGTTGCGTTTGTTGCCGTAGAGCGTAATTCTTCAAAACCGGCACTGCGTAAATTAACCGAAGGCAATATTAAAGGCCGTAAAATACGCGCTCGTCGCCTTACGTGCTAATAGTGTATTGAATAACTAATTCAATAATTACTAATCTACTGAGCAGCTTGCCCTAAGCTGCTCATATTCACCCTTTAACTGTTTAAATTTTTCTGCATTACCAACTGCTTTATCAGGGTGACACTGTAACGCCAGTTGCCGCCAACGCTTTTGTACTTCTTTTAGCGTGCTTTGCTGAGATAGTTGCCACTTTATTAATAGCTGTTTATGAGTGTCTAGATCTATTATTTGTGCAGATTTACTGTGTTTGGTAAAACGCTGCCAAAACTGGGTTAAAAGAGTATCGATTTCGGCGCTAGAGGTTTCAAAGTTTTGCCAATCAAGGTAGTAGTCTCGTAGCGGATCGGTGTTTTTTATGAGAGTGTTACTGGCTGTGGTAATAAATTGTATTTGTAAACCACTAATAAGGAGTTGCTGCTTAGGCATAATTTGCTGCTGTAGCTGATAAAGCGCGTTCATAATTAAAAAGTTACGTTTGAATAAATCACGATCAGGGGCAACATCAAGCGTGTTAATCATTTTACGTTGTTGTAATTCTGCTGCTAAAGTATGTACCATCCATACTTTCTTTTGCAAAAGTAACTCAAAAATCTCATCTATCAGTGGGTTAAGCATTGTTTACAATCTAGTTATTAGTGTATCTTGTGTAAATTATCATAGTGGCTACAAAAGTTTCAAGGATGTAATTATGCAGGGTTGGTTACAACGCTTCTTTTTTGTTGGCTTTATGGCTGTATGCAGCATTTTTTCTACATTGAGTTTTTCTGTTACACCAGCCGACTTATTTGAACAATTTAAGTCTGCTGAAAGTTGGTCAGATAAACAAAGCTTTGCCTCTACACTGTTAACTAAAAAAAACTTACCACACCAACAGCGCATTGCTATATATAGCGACTTAGCTGAACTTGCCTTTAATGCCAACGACCTTCCCCATGCCTTAGAGTATTATAAGTTATTAGAGAGTAGCATCACCTTTAATGAGTTGCCCGATCTGTATTTTAGAGCAATAAAAATGCAAGGTGTGGTGTTGTATTATCAAGGGTTTGTACAACAAGCTGTGGTTGATTATAGCCGGGCTTTAGGGTTAGCCATACGTTTAAAAGGCTCATTAAAACAAGCCAATTTATTAAGTAATATAGGCTTGGCTTATTTTGATATGTATAACATGGAATTAGCACTAGATTATTATCAGCAAGCAAAACTGATCTACGAAAAAGAGGGCAGTGCGCAAGACAAAGCCGATATTTTGCACAATATTGCCGGGATATATATTCGCCTTTCTCGTTACGAATCAGCACTTGAAATGTATCGTGAGGTATTAAAGGTATTTCAACAACTTGGTGATGAAGATGGTGTAGCTCAAGTCTATGGCAATATGGGAGTAGCCTATACTGAGTCAAAGCAATACCAGTTGGCACTGCATTATAATCAGCTGGCACTGCGTTACTATCAGAGCATAAATAATGCATTCCAACTCTCTACTAAGCACGCTAATTTAGCGAGTATTAATCTGCACTTAAATAAATTTGATGTGGCCTTGTATCATGCAAAGGCGGCGCAGCAATTTGCACTTGATGCAGGGAATAAATCGTTATTAGCGGCGGCACTGCATGTGCTTGCCACTGCGCAGTTTGCTCAGGGCAATATTGAAAATGCAAAAACAACGTCAGAGCACTCAATTGCATTAGCAAAAGAATATAAAAATGGCATGCGCATTAAAGACGGCTTAGGTATTGAGGCTTTGATTTACTCAAGCTTAGGCGACTTTAAACAAGCGCTGCAATTGCATCAGCAGTATGTTGACTATCAACGTAGTATAAATACAGAAGAGGCTTCAAAGGCAGTTAGTATTTTTCAAACTCAATTTGAAGCAGATAAACTAAACCAAGAAATTAAACAGCTAAAACAACAACAACACTTACAACAACTGGAAATATCTAAACGTTCACAGTTAACTATTCTGCTTGGCATTGTAGCAATCCTTATTTTAATTACAGTAATAGCAATTTACCGTCGCAGAATAGAAAGTAATGCAAAATTACAACTAACAGAGCAAGTAGAGCAACGCACGTTAGAATTACAAAGTGTGGCGCAAGAGCTGCGCGAAGCAAACGATGTTAAAAGTCAGTTTTTAGCAAATATAAGCCATGAAATTCGCACCCCACTCACCGCTATTTTAAGCCAAACCGACGACTTAATTAATGGTTTGTATGATCCTGAGCAGTTACAAGATGAGCTCAAAGTTATTCAGCGTCAAAGCGAGCATTTAAAAAGTTTAATTAATGATGTGCTCGATTTAAGTAAAATAGAAGCAAACAGATTGGAGCTGTCTATTTCTTGTTTTGATATTGTACAAGTGCTGAATGACATACATGGGATGTTTAGCGTACAAGCAAAAGCCAAAAACTTATCCTTGGTATTTGACAACCAACTCGGTAATGAACTGTATACCAGGCTTGATTTAACCCGAGTAAAGCAAATATTAATAAACCTGTGTGCTAATGCAATTAAGTTTACTCACAGTGGCCAAGTTACGATTGTGGCCAATAATACCGAGCAAGGGCTAGTGCTTACGGTAAAAGATACCGGAATAGGTATGAATACAGCGCAGCTAAAGCTTATTTTTGAATGTTTTAGCCAAGCAGATAATAGTATTAGCCGTCGTTTTGGTGGTACTGGTTTGGGACTTAGTTTGTCACAACAACTAGCTGCCATGATGGGGGGATATATTAGTGTGCAAAGCGAATTTAAAAAAGGCAGTCAATTCTCATTCTTTGTACCGTGCGTACCAGTAGATAAAAGCGAATGTGCAGTTACAGCTAAAGACAATATAAATGGTGGCTATAAAGCGCTAAGCGCTAAAGTGTTACTTGCTGAGGATCATGACGATAATCGCAGATTAATAAGCCGTTATTTACGCGCCATGGGGCTTGACGTTATTGCAGTTGAAAATGGCGAGCAAGCTGTAGAGCAATGTTTAAAAGAGTATCCTGATTTTGTGCTGTTGGACATTCAAATGCCTATTATGGATGGCATTACTGCTTTTGAGTTGCTCAGGCAGTGCGGTTATGAGCAGCCAATATTTGCCTTAACGGCCAATGCAATGAGCCATGAGATCGAGCAGTATTTAGCACTTGGTTTTACTGATTACTTAGCTAAACCAATTGATAAAGAGAAGTTTTATAGCACTATAGCTGAGCATCTCGCATCAATAAAAAATGAGCAAAACAGCACAAGCGTAAATATAGATATGAGTGACTTAGTGACTAGTTTCAAACAAAGCTTATCAATAGAAAGTGAGTTAATTAGCCAGCACTTTAATAGTGGCGACTTTGTTGCGTTACAAAAAGATAGCCATCGTATTTTAGGGGCAGCACAAATGTTTAAGTTGTGCGATATTGCAGACGCTGCAAAAGCGTTAGATGATGCGTGTAAAAGCCCAGAAGAAGTACAAAATATTGCAGTGTTAGTTGATAAACTACAAGCCTTATTTTTGCACTACAAAGAGCATGGTTAAAGCGGTACAGCGCTACTTTTTTGCAGGCAAATAAAAACGCCTAATAATTGATATTCAATTGTTAGGCGTTTTTTTATAAGCTTTAAAACTTATATGGAATTACTGGCGTTTCATCGAATCAAAAAACTCATCGTTGGTTTTGCTCATCGATAATTTATCAATTAAAAATTCCATTGCGTCAATTTCTGACATGTCATGAACAATTTTACGCAAAATCCACAGCTTTTGTAGCTCATCTGGTTTTGTGAGTAACTCTTCACGACGAGTGCCTGAACGGTTAAAGTCGATAGCTGGGAATACACGTCGTTCCGCAATTTTACGGTTAAGATGTAGTTCCATGTTACCAGTACCTTTAAACTCTTCGTAGATAACTTCATCCATTTTAGAGCCGGTATCAATAAGCGCAGTAGCAATAATTGTTAAGCTGCCGCCTTCTTCAACATTACGTGCAGCACCAAAAAAACGTTTCGGTTTATGGAGTGCGTTTGCATCAACACCACCGGTAAGTACTTTACCAGATGATGGAATAACGGTGTTGTAAGCACGGGCTAAACGTGTGATTGAGTCAAGTAAGATAACAACATCTTTTTTATGCTCTACTAAACGTTTTGCTTTTTCGATAACCATTTCGGCTACTTGTACGTGGCGAGAAGCAGGTTCATCAAATGTTGATGCAATTACTTCGCCTTTTACAAGACGCTGCATTTCGGTTACTTCTTCCGGACGCTCATCAATTAGTAATACCATTAATGTTGCATCTGGGTGATTGTGAGTAATCGATTGCGCAATATTTTGTAGTAGCATGGTTTTACCCGCTTTTGGCGGTGCTACTAATAAACCACGTTGACCACGACCAATAGGAGAGGCTAAATCAAGTACTCGGGCTGTAATATCTTCTTTACTACCGTTACCGCGTTCCATACGAAAACGTTCGTTTGCATGCAGTGGTGTTAGGTTTTCAAAAAGAATTTTAGTGCGAGAGTTTTCAGGTTTATCAAAGTTAACTTCATTTACTTTAAGTAAAGCAAAGTAACGCTCACCGTCTTTAGGTGGACGAATAAGGCCTGAGATTGAATCGCCAGTACGCATACTAAAACGGCGAATCTGGCTAGGTGAAACATAAATGTCATCTGGGCCAGCTAAGTAAGAGGCTTCTGATGATCTTAAAAAGCCAAAACCATCTTGCAAAATCTCTAATACACCGCCACCGAAGATATTCTCTCCGCCTTTGGCATGTGATTTTAAAATAGCAAAAATGATATCTTGCTTTCTTAAGCGGGCTACGTTTTCGAGCCCCATGGACTCAGCTAAGTCTACAAGCTCTTTTATAGATTTGTCTTTTAGTTCGCGTAAATGCATATTGGTGGGTTCTTTATTACAGTTGTCATACTCAAAATCGCTTTGTTTGATCGTTGAGTGAGGTTTGTTGAATATAACTAAGGATTAGTTGGCTTTATAAACTAGCAGCTCATTGACACAGCGTCCAGTGTTTATACAAAAAAATAATAAAAAAAGGGCATTAAGCCCTTTTTATTGTTTAAATTTAAAGATTGTTTTCTAAAAACTCGATTAATTGAGTTTTTGAAAGTGCGCCAACTTTAGTTGCAGCAACTTGGCCATCTTTAAAAAGAAGTAATGTAGGGATACCACGAATACCAAATTTAGGCGGTGTACCCGCATTTTGATCGATATTAAGTTTAGCTATGGTAACGCGACCATCAAATTCCTCAGCAACTTCACTAAGGATAGGGGCGATCATTTTACAAGGTCCGCACCACTCAGCCCAAAAGTCTACTAGTACAGGCTTGTCTGATTGTAATACGTCAGCTTCAAAGCTATCGTCAGTAATTTGGATTATTTTCTCGCTCATTGCGCTCTCCGGTTTAGTTAGGCGAAATATTTAGTGCGTATTTAAACACTCTTGTTTCTTATTGCAAGTTTAAACGTTATGCTTAAACGCTATGACTAAGACACATTTGACCGATAAAAAGTTTTCAGACTTTGCTATTGCACCGGAAGTGGTTGCCGGTTTAACCGAAAGTGGGTTTGAATATTGCACACCCATTCAAGCTAAATGCCTACCTTTTATTTGTGAGGGTCGCGATATCGCAGGCCAAGCACAAACAGGTACAGGCAAAACGTTGGCGTTTTTAACTGCCACGTGCCATCGGTTATTACAATCTAGCAAAGCCCCTAGTAAACATCCAAGAGCCCTGATCATGGCCCCTACAAGGGAGCTGGCGATTCAGATACACAAAGATGCAAAAATTTTAGCGCCGCACTGTAATCTTAACTTAGGTTTAGTATATGGTGGCGAAGATTACGAAAAACAACGTGCACAACTAGAAAAAGGCGTTGATATTTTAATTGGTACTACAGGTCGTTTAATTGATCTGTATAAGCAAGGCTGTTACACCCTTAATGAAATTGAGGTAGTCGTGCTTGACGAAGCAGATCGTATGTTTGATTTGGGCTTTATCAAAGATATTCGTTATATGTTCCACCGTATGCCAGATACATCAAAGCGTTTAAATTTATTATTCTCTGCAACGCTATCGTATCGTGTACAAGAACTTGCGTTTGAACATATGACCAATCCTGAGCACGTACAAATTGAACCAGACGTAAAAACCGGTAAACGCATTCAAGAAGAGCTATTTCATCCTTCACAAGAAGATAAAATTAAGCTGCTGCTGACGTTAATTGAAGAAGAGTGGCCTGAAAAAGCCATTATCTTTGCTAACACTAAGCATAGTTGTGAAACCGTATATGCCTGGTTAAAAGCCGATGGACATCGGGTTGGCATGCTTACCGGTGACGTAAATCAGAAAAAACGTCAATCAATTTTAGCTGAGTTTAGTAAAGGCGACTTAGACTTTTTAGTGGCAACAGATGTTGCAGCACGTGGTCTACATATTCCTGAAGTAAGCCATGTATTTAATTTTGATTTACCAGATGATTGCGAAGATTACGTACACCGTATTGGCCGTACAGCCCGCGCTGGCGCGTCTGGTCACGCTATTAGTTTTGCATGTGAACAATATGCTTATAACTTGCATGAAATTGAAGAGTATATAGATCACAGTATTCCTTTATCACATTACGATAAAACAGCATTGCTGGATGATTTAACTAAACCTACTATTCATAGAAAGCGTAACTTTTCTACAGGCCCACGTAATCGCAGTAACAACAGCGGACGTCGCCCAAATAATAGTTATCAAAAAGGACGGTCATAAACGACCGTTAGTTTAACTGTAATAGTAATTAGAGGTTTTTGAACGGTGGGGCAACTTAAACCGCAAAAAAATGTATATGCAGTTATTGATTTAGGTTCAAATAGCTTTCATATGCTTATTGCTAAATCAATAGCTGGCGGCCTGCAAACCATAGGTCGTGTTAAACGCAAAGTAAGGTTAGCTGCAGGGCTTGATATAGACAATGTATTAAGCTCAGAAGCAATGCATAGAGGATGGGAGTGCCTAGCGTTATTTGCTGAGCGCTTACAAGACATCCCTAAACAAAACATCACTATAGTTGCCACCGCCACATTACGTTTAGCTAGTAATGCTGATGTATTTAAAGCGCAAGCAGAAAAAATCCTCGGTCATAAAGTTAATGTCATTAGCGGCGAACTAGAAGCGCGCACTATATATAAAGGCGTTGCTCATACCTCATCTTGTACCGGTAGTCAGCTTGTTATCGATATTGGTGGTGCTAGCACTGAAGTGATTATTGGTAAGAACTTTGATGCATTACTTTACAAAAGCCTGAACATCGGGTGTGTTACCTACCTAGAGCGCTATTTTAAAGATTGCAAATTAAGCAATGCAAACTTTAACACCGCAATAAAAGCCGCACGTACTGTCATTGATGAAATTGCATCAGAGTATAAAGTTAAAGGCTGGCAAATAGCCTCAGGTGCTTCGGGTACAGTACAAGCAATTCAAGAAATCATGATAGCGCAAAACCTAGATGAGCTATTAACCCTTGAAAAACTCTACACTATCAAAAAGCAATCAATCGCTTATAAAACGATTGCCGCATTAGACCTACCAGGGCTAAGTGAAGATCGCCGTTTAGTATTTGTATCAGGGCTTGCCATTTTAATTGCATTATTTGAATCGCTCGAGATCGAAAAAATGGGATTAGCAGGTGGAGCACTGCGTGAGGGTGTTTTATACAGCATGCTACCAGAGCTGCATAATAGCGATATTCGTAAACGTACAATCGATGGCTTTATCGATCGTTACCATGTTGATCAAAAGCAAGCTAGCCGCGTCGCCAGTCTCGTATTAAACTTAGCATCAGAAGTAAATGAAAGCTGGCCAATAAAAGCACTTAATGGGTTGCCTTTATTAACGGCAGTTGCACAGCTTCATGAAATTGGTTTATTGATAGAGTATAAGCAGTATCACAAACACAGTGCTTATATTTTAAAAAATACTGAAATGCCAGGTTTTTCGCAGTCAGAGCATAAAGTCATTGTTGCGGTAGCTAAAGGGCATCGCTCTGATCTTCAAAAAGGCTATTTTGATTCTCTTGGTGCAAATAGTGTACTTGCGCAGTATTTAGTAAGACTAATACGTATAGCTGTCATTTTATGTATGCGTCGCCAAGATGATGTACTCCCTGAGTTTGCGATAACTGTTAAAGACGATGTCTTAAATCTGCAGTTTGAAAATGACTGGTTGAAAAACCATCCATTAATGGCAAGCGAGCTGCAACAAGAATCTAAGCAGCAAGCGAAACTTGGCTGGAAGCTCATAGTAAATTAACTAAACAGGCCCATAAGGGCCTTTTTAGTGTTTAAAATAACCACTTGGTTTAAATATCAAGCGAACAGCGTTTTATTTTAAGTTTTCTTTAAAAAACGCTTGCGTAAAACTGGCTGCGCCCTATAATGCGACCCCACTGAGACGGCA
>NZ_JAGGDL010000014.1:0-86457 GCF_017653575.1 Pseudoalteromonas sp. K222D | reverse complement strand
AGTTTTATGTCTTTCGACAGCTCAATGAATTCTGAATTTATTTTAATATCTTTCGATATTGAATTGACTGTGCCGAATAATTACCGAAATAACTATTCTGTTGGTCACTCAGTTTTCAATTGAGACTCTAATTTGTTTGCCTCGCTAATTACCCATAAAGAGTAAGTAGATTGGCTGTTAGAACTCAATCTGTACGAGTGCCCACACAGATGATTGCTTTATATTGTTAAAGAACGTTGCGACAATAAAGTAAAACTTTATCTCGCTAGGGCTGCGCATATTACGCTTTCCTATTTTTTTGTCAACACTTAAATGTAAACTTTATAAAAATCTAAACTTAAGTTTTACTCGACTCACTGATTGACTCTTGCCTCGCTAAGCGTTGCTGTCTGCCGTCTCAGTGGGGTCGCATTATAGGGCGCAGCCAGTTTTACGCAAGCGTTTTTTAAAGAAAACTTAAAATAAAATGCTGTTCGCTTGATATTTAAACCAAACGATTAAAAACAATACTAAACCATCTGCATTTTGGGTAACTCGACTTGGTTTTACATTCTAAGCTGGTATTGAGCAGTGCATAATTTAAGCACCACTCGATTGTTTGGGTAATATAAAGTGTGCTTATTACGCTACGCATATTAAGCATGCACAAATAGTAAACAAAACTAAAAATCATGCAATTCTTTATAAGTAATAACCTGAGTAATTAGAAATTAGAGAAAACCTAACGTACTTTTAATGCAGTTTAAAACTAATGACCTTCATTATTTTACCATATAGCACTGAGGCTATTATTATAGGTATTATTTACTTGCTCATTTACTACAAGCAAATATCCAAACAAGCGTTACCA
The DNA here is from genome assembly GCF_017653575.1 of Pseudoalteromonas sp. K222D. Lineage (NCBI taxonomy): Bacteria > Pseudomonadati > Pseudomonadota > Gammaproteobacteria > Alteromonadales > Pseudoalteromonadaceae > Pseudoalteromonas > Pseudoalteromonas sp. K222D. Next base: position 85,607 of record NZ_JAGGDL010000014.1, on the reverse strand, counting down.
CCTATCAATGTAGAATAACCACACTTATAAACGCGCCCTCTCTAAAATTAAACGTGCTACTACAAATTTAACCCCGAAAGATAAATACGCCTTAGTGAATAGCTTTAACAAACGCGTTTAATTTAAACACTGCAACTTAAATACAGTGTGATATTATATCAAGGTAGCATAAGGATAAGAGAACGATGAATATAGAATCACTCGTAAGTAAAGCAAAACAAGTATGTGACAACCGTGGTGCGCGATTTACACCTATCCGTGAAAAGGTATTTCGTTTACTTGCAAGTGCGCAACGTGGTGTGGGCGCGTATGATTTGCTCGAGCAATTAAAAGTAACAGAAACTGGCGCTAAACCTGCCACGATATACCGTGCATTAGATTTTTTGGCTGAGCTTGGTTTTATTCATAAAATTGAAAGCACCAATGCATTTATGTTGTGCCATCATTTTGATCATATTCATCCTGTACAGTTATTAATTTGCGATACCTGTGGTTTTGTTAAAGAACTGCATTCAACCGTTATTTCGCATGAGCTAAATAGCTTAGCTGCGGAAGGTGGGTTTGTTGTATCGGCGCAAACAATAGAAGCACATGGAAGGTGTGAGTCTTGTAGAGCAGCCTAGTCTTATTAGCTATATAAACATTTTATATAGCTATTTTTTAGCACCAATTTAAGAGTAATTTATATGAATGTAGAGTTCATCAACCCTTTTTTATCTTCTTTGATCAATGTATTAAGTACAATGGCTCAAACACAATTAAAGCCAGGTAAGCCACGCATTAAAACTGATGAGAAAGCCTGTGGCGATGTATCAGGCCTGATCGGAATGGTTGGTCCGCAAACACGAGGCTCTTTTTCAATAACTTTTGATAAGCAGTTAGCACTAACTATCATGGAGCGTATGCTTGGCGAACGTCCGGATAGTATAAATGAAGAAGTAACCGATATGGTAGGCGAAATTACTAATATGGTTACAGGTGGCGCTAAAAACTTATTGGGTCAAAAAGGTTTCGACTTTGATATGGCAACTCCAATAGTTGTATCTGGTAAAGACCATACAATTACCCATAAAAGCCAAGGTAAAAAAATACTCATGCCATTTACCTGCGATGCGGGTAACGCCAATATTGAAGTGAGTTTCGATAAGTTATGAGTTGGCAACAAAAAGTCATAACTTTAAAGCCTCGTATTCGAGGCTTTCATTTAATTGATGACGAAATACTCACTCAAATCCCCGAACTCAAAAATTATAAGGTGGGTTTACTGCACTTATTTATCCAACACACTTCAGCTAGCCTAACCATTAATGAAAATGCCGACCCTACTGTACGTATGGATATGGAGAGCCACTTTAATGAATTTGTTCCGCAGTGCCAACCCTATTATCGTCACGATTATGAAGGTGACGACGACATGCCAGCTCATATAAAAACCAGTATTTTAGGCTGTGAGTTAAGCATCCCTATTACAAATGGCTATTTAGCTTTAGGTACATGGCAAGGTGTTTATTTAGGTGAACATCGAGACAGCGGTGGTACTAGGCGAATTGTAGCAACCATTCAGGGCGAGTTGTTTTAACAAGTCGCCTCATCAAAGCTTAAACCTCACTCCCGCCGCACGCCCATTAATTACCACAGTAAAAACACATCACTTTATTGGTAAAGAACTTGCCCTTCGCGAGTAACTATCGTTGCAAATTACTAAAGGCTTTAACGCAATTTTTATCGAATGCATAGCGAGAAAACCAAGTGTTCTTTAGTCGCTGGGTAGTTCACTGCATATGAAATCAGATAGAGAAAGATTGTATTTAAAATAAGAATTTTTTTTATGGCTTTTTATTTAGGGATATTTTTAATAGATATAAAAGATTGGAGCGGTACACGAGGCTCGAACTCGTGACCTCGACCTTGGCAAGGTCGCGCTCTACCAACTGAGCTAGTACCGCATTTAAAAGTAGTCAGTAATTCGTCCGTTGATGCGCGACAAATCGCGTTCAACATTCTGGCAACTGAACTAGTACCGCATTTTTACTTCTAGTCATATAAATAACTTCAATTTCTTTTGGTTAGAAATTGGAGCGGTACACGAGGCTCGAACTCGTGACCTCGACCTTGGCAAGGTCGCGCTCTACCAACTGAGCTAGTACCGCATTTTATTCAACACTGCAATTTCTTTTGGTTAGAAATTGGAGCGGCACACGAGGCTCGAACTCGTGACCTCGACCTTGGCAAGGTCGCGCTCTACCAACTGAGCTAGTGCCGCATTATAAAGTAGTCAGTAATTCGTCCGTTGCTGCGCGACAAGTCGCGTTCAACATTCTAGCAACTGAGCTAGTATTGCTTTATATTTAAACAACTCAAACACACTAACCCCGCGTGGGTTATCGTCTTGAGCGGGGCAGGATTCTACAATAATACAGTGTGTTTGCAAGTGTTTTTTATAAATTAAAGAATTTTTCTCTATAGACCTTTAATTCCATAATCGAATCTTTAATGTCGTCTAGCGCAAGATGTGAGCCTTTTTTATTCACTTGTGCAAGTACCTCTGGTTTCCAGCGACGCGCGAGCTCTTTAATTGTGCTTACATCTAGATTACGATAGTGAAAAAAGTCTTCCAATTCGCGCATATATTTATTCATAAAGCGACGATCTTGCCCTATGGAGTTACCACACATCGGTGATGCACCTGCAGGTACCCATTGTTTTAAAAAGGCTATTGTTTGCTCAACCGCATAGGCTTCGTCATAAGTACTTGCCTTGCAGCGTGCTGTTAAACCCGATTTTCCATGCTGAGTGGTACACCACTCATCCATACTATCAAGTAACTCATTACTTTGATGAATGGCAATAGTTGGCCCTTCAGCTAATATATTCAAATCAGCATCAGTGACAACGGTCGCAATTTCGAGTATTTTATCGGTCTCTGGTTCGAGTCCGGTCATTTCAAGATCGAGCCAAATTAAGTTTGATTTATTAATATTCATAATTACCTAAGCGGTGCTTTCCTTTAGATCCAGCGCATTTCGATATATCATATTAGCATCATACGTCGAGCTAAAGCATTTTTTAGCTAAGTCGACATTTAAACTAAGGTTATAGGCCTCCTGTGGCAAAACAAAAAAAATTAAGTAAAGGCCAGTCTCGTCAGATCAAGGCTAATCATCAAAAGCGTATAAGCAGTGCTGATGCAAGGCCTGCTAAAAAAGGTGCGCAAGAATGGCAAACCGATAATTTAGGCCAAGTAGAAAGCGCTATTGTGATCAGTCGTTTTGGTCAACATGCCGATGTGGAAGTTGAAAGCGGCGAAGTACTACGCTGTAATATACGCCGCACTGTGTCTAATTTAGTGTGTGGGGATGAAGTACTGTTTCGCCGCGCTAAAGTAAGCGAAGGCGATTTAGCTGGTGTAATTGAAGCCACGCAAGAGCGTCGCTCACAACTTACTCGCCCTGATTTTTACGACGGTGTAAAAGTAATAGCTGCTAATATTGACCAAATATTAATGGTGTCAGCAGTACTACCCGAATTTACCCCAAGTATTATCGACCGTTATTTAATAGCCTGCGAAGATATGGGTATAGAGCCTATTTTAGTACTAAATAAAATAGATTTAATAGATGCGCAAGGTCTTAGTGAAATACAAAAAGTACTCGATGTATACCGCAAGCTCGACTACAAAGTTTTATTGGTTAGTAATATAAGTACCGATGGCATTGACGAATTAAAAGATGTACTCGTTGGAAAAAACAATATTTTTGTTGGTCAAAGTGGCGTAGGTAAATCTACTTTAGTTAATACCGTACTTCCAGATGCTGAAATTCTAACTAAAGAAGTTTCTGAAAACAGTGGTTTAGGCCAACATACCACCACGGTATCTCGCCTACATCATTTACCAAGCGGCGGTAACTTAATAGATTCACCAGGTATACGTGAATTTGGTTTATGGCACTTAGAAGTTGATCGTGTAACTTGGTGCTTTAAAGAATTTAGAGAATTTATAGGCGGGTGTCGATTTAGAGACTGTAAACATTTAAACGATCCGGGCTGTATAATTAAAGAAGCCGTAGCTGATGGCAAAATTTCGCAATTGCGCTTTGACAGCTACCACAGAATTTTAGAAACAATGGCCGATGGCCGTGCAGGCTCTCGCGCGCCTCGCGTATAATTTAGGAAACAACCAGTGAGTTTAGATAAATTTAAAATCGCAATGCAGTACGCAATGCCAAAACACTTTATTTCACGCGTAGTAGGAAAACTAGCCGCTGCTAAAGCGGGTGTGTTAACAACCACGTTAATTAAACTGTTTATTAAGCAATACAAAGTAGATATGAGTGAAGCTAAACACCCAGATCCTGCTCATTATGAAAGCTTTAACGAGTTTTTCACCCGTCCGTTAAAAGATGGCGCACGCCCAATAGTTGCAGACAGCGACATTATTATTCATCCAGTAGATGGCGCAATTAGCCAATTAGGCGATATTGTTGACGGCCAACTAATTCAAGCTAAAGGTCACGATTACAGCCTACAAGCACTACTTGGTGGTAATAAAGACGATACAACCCCATTTTTAGGCGGTAAGTTTGCAACTATTTATTTAGCGCCAAAAGACTACCACCGTATTCATATGCCAATTGATGGCACATTAAGTAAAATGATTTACGTACCAGGCGATTTATTTTCAGTAAATCCGCTGACTGCGCAAAACGTGCCTAACTTGTTTGCACGTAACGAACGTGTGGTTGCTATTTTTGAAACTGAAATAGGCCCACTTGCTATGGTACTGGTTGGCGCAACTATTGTTGCCAGCATTGAAACTATTTGGGCGGGTACAGTAACACCACCAGCTGGTAGCGATGTATTTAGCTGGAACTACCCAACCAAGGGCGAAAACGCTATTAGCCTTAAAAAAGGTGAAGAAATGGGCCGCTTTAAACTTGGCTCTACCGTGGTACTTGCTTGGGGCGACGACAAAGCGGATATTCTTGATGATCAACTTCCTGAAACAGTGACCCGCTTAGGCACCCCGTTTGCCAAAATTGATGATTAAGATATAGATATCAGGTAAAAACCCCGCGTTTATGGTAATAAACGCGGGGTTTTTATTTTGCAGTGAGTTTATAAATTCAATCGCGGTGGAAAATAACTCGCCTATAGTTTGCTTAAATACCGAGTTTGGCTGATCTCTGCCTGATACCTAACACCTGAAACCGTGGCTTTACCTACACTCCTTACAGTCGATATCTTTCACCACTTTAAATTGTTGCTGCTGCAAAGTGAGTGCATTAATACTCATAAACACACAATCGCTAGAATGACCTAATAACATATTGAGTGTCAGCTGCGCCTGCATTGAGCCGATAATACCTAACAGCGGACTAATTACTCCGGCGCTATCACAATTGATAAGCGGCGCAATATCGCTTTGTGGAAAAATACAGCCATAACACGGGCTATTAGCATTTCTTAAGTCTAAGCTAATCAGCTGCCCTTTTGTTGCCAGTGCCGCACCGGAGATTAATGGGGTTTTATGCTGTACACAAAAGCGATTAACACTGTAGCGAGTGGTAAAGTTATCACTGCAATCCAACACAATATCCGCATTATTGAGTAGTGCTGCGCTATTATCTTGAGTCAGTTTTTCGGCGTGAGTAATTACAGTAATTTGGTTATTAAGACTTGCGAGCACTTTACCTGCCGCAACCACCTTTTTTTGCCCTAAGTGATTCACTTTATACAGCACCTGACGCTGTAAGTTCGAAAGCTCAACCGCATCATCATCAATTAAAATAAGCTTACCAATACCCGCAGCAGCTAAATACAGTAATGCGGGGCTGCCTAAGCCGCCCGCACCTACTACTGCAACACTTGCCGACTTAAGCTTTAACTGCCCTGCAAGTCCCACTTCTTTAAGCAATATATGGCGACTATAGCGCAGCATTTCTTTATCGCTAAGTTCATTCATTTGGCTATTAACCTGGCCCACTTTAATTTATTGCCGCTTGTAACGCACTTATTGCCTGCACATAATCATCGGCTTCGCTAATTGCACGTACCACAGCCACACTACCAACGCCTGTTTTAGCAACTTGGCTGGCGCGCTTTAAATCTATACCGCCAATTGCCACTGTTGGGTAGTTTTGCATCAAGGGGACAAATTTAAATAACTTTTCCAGTCCCTGTATTTGCCCTGTCATATCTTTGGTAGTGGTAGGATAAATAGCGCCAAATGCCAAATAACTTGGTCGGTAATTATGTGCGCGGAGCATTTCATAGAAGCCATGAGTAGAAAGCCCCAGCCTAAGTCCTGCATTTTTAATCGCCGCTAAATTAGTGCTTTCTAGATCTTGTTGGCCTAAATGCACACCATATGCACCATGCTTAATTGCAAGTTGCCAATAGTCGTTTATAAATACCTGCGCATTATATTGCTCTCCCAGTGCCACCGCTTTTGCCACTAATTCGTCAAGTTGTGCATCATCTTTATTTTTAACTCGTAACTGCGCAGTTTTAACGCCCTGTTGTAAGCACTTTTCTAGCCAGTCAACACTATCAACCACTGCGTATAAACCTAATGATTTACTTTCGCAGGGTGCAAAATCTGCAGCCATATTAAAATCAAGCGGAACGTCAAAATCGAGTTCATCACCTAACCAACTGCCCGCTTCTATTACTTGGGGGTAATCGGCTAAGTTGGTTGGAAATGAGGTTTGTGCTACTGGGCCAATTCCTTCTCCGTAGCGCACCGCTACTTTCAATCCTTGATTAATATAAGCTTTAGCTAAAATAAACGCATCTTTTAACGGGTAGTCTTTTGCTAAGCAAGCAGCAATAACCGAGGCCATACTACAGCCTGTACCATGACTATGTGGCGTTTGAATTTTTTCATTTCCCAACCAATATTCTTCGCCTTTTTGAGTGAAATTATTTATGCAGTAATCTATACAGTAGCCGCTTGGATAATCCCAATGCCCGCCTTTTATAACCACGGCTTTTGCGCCCCAGCTTAATAACTTATTGGCAGCTTCTTTTATTGCCGCAGGACCAATTAAGTACACGCCAGTTAATAACTGGGTTTCGTGCGTATTTGGGGTTATTACATCCACCAGCGGCAATAAGCATTCTTTAATCGCACTAACTGTGTCTTCCTCTGTTAATAAATCGCCGCTAGTAGCAATAGCTACTGGGTCGTAAACAATAACAGGCGGCACTGGCCATTTAGCTTTGTAATGGCTTATATGTTCACTGATCAATTGAATTTGCTGCACATTTGCCAGCATGCCTATTTTAATTACTTTGGCTTTCATATCTTTTTCGAGCGCTAAAAGCTGCGATTCAATAATATCGGTTGATACGGCATTAATTGCCTCAACACCTAAACTATTTTGCGCAGTCAGTGCTGTAATAGCAGTGCACCCATGCACACCAAAACTTTGCATTGCTTTTATATCGGCTTGAATACCTGCGCCACCGCCCGAGTCTGAGCCGGCGATTGTCCATACTACGTTATTCATATTCGTCTCACTTATTCTTGATGCCAAAATGGCATACCCATAGTCGGGGTTGAAGGGGCTGCAACGTCTTTTTCAGGCATTGCTTTGGCGTTATATGCAAAACGTCCAGCCTCTACCGCGGCTTTAAATGCTCGGCTCATGGTTATAGGGCAACCCGCTCCGGCAATCGCCGAATTTAATAATACTGCATCATACCCTAGTTCAAGTGCTTGGCAGGCATGCGAGGGCAAACCTAAACCAGCATCCACTATTAACGTTGCCTCAGGTAAGCGCTCTCTGATTGTTTTTAAATTATAACTGTTTAACAAGCCTTTACCTGTACCAATGGGTGCACCCCATGGCATTAATACTTCACAGCCTAAAGCATTTAAACGCTGGCACAGCACTAAATCGTCTGTGCAATATGGCAATACTTTAAAGCCATCATCAATCAGTATTTTAGTTGCTTCTAGCAGTGCAAACGGATCGGGCTGCAAGTTGTAATCGTCCCCTATCAGTTCAAGCTTAATCCAATCGGTAGCAAACACTTCACGGCACATTTTAGCAAGCGTAATGGCCTCTTTAACACTATGACACCCTGCTGTATTTGGTAAAATTTTAAGCCCAGTATTTTTTATTAATTGCCAAAAATCATCACCCGCAGCCGCACTTTGCTGACGCCTAAGCGACACCGTGACTATTTCAGCGCCCGATGCAACAATCGATTCATTCATCACTGCAGGCGACGGGTAAAGCGCCGAGCCTATTAGTAATCGGCTTTTTATTTGCTCACCATAAATAGTTAAATAGTCATTATTTGGCATAGCTGTTATCCACCCTGAATCGGCGAGAGCAGCTCAATACTATCACCCTCAGTTAATTGATAATCGCTATGCTGGCTTTGCGGTATAAACTCACCATTAATCGCCACCGCAAATGGTGCAACACCACCAAAATCTTGCAAACAGTTAATGAGCTTATTACTGCTAATAGCTATTAACTCACCATTAATTGTTATGTTCATTTAATTTTCACTCTATGCATAAAAGGGCATTTGCCACTAAACTTGGCGCTAACATGTAACCATGACGATATAAGCCATTAATGCTAATAACTCGCCCAACGTGTGTTACTTGTGGGCGGTTATCGCTAAATGCCGGGCGTAATCCTGTTTGAATATTTAATAGCCGCGCTTCGGCAAAACCGCTGTGCACCGTATAAGCTGCCGAAAGTAACTCTAAAGCAGAGCGCACTGTGGCTGGGCCTGTATCTTGCGACTCTATTTCAGTCGCGCCAATTACGTATTCATTATTGGGTTTAGGCGCTATATAAATGGGGTAACGCGGATGCATTAAGCGCACGGGTCGCGTTAAACTCACCTCTGGCGCGTATAACCTAGCTACTTCTCCACGTACGCCCCGCAGAGGCTTGTCATCTTTTGCGCCAAGCCCTCGGCAATCAATAATATAATCAAACTCTCGGTTATTAATTTTATTATCGCTAATCGTTACCCGTTGATTAAATACAAACTTTACTTTGCGTTTGTTGAGCTGTGTAAAGCTGGCTTGATAAAATGCCTGATTATCTATTTGCCCGTCACAGGGTAAAAATAATCCCTGACTAAAACGATTAGCAAGCTCAGGCTCTAACATTTCAATTTGCTGGGAATTCACCGACTCCCCGGTATAATTAGCTAACGGTTTTAGCCGCTGAGCAAAGCTTTGTAAATCGCCTTTATCTTGCTGATGCGCGACAACTAATGTGCCCTGCTGCTGAAAAAAAACCTCACTATCAAGCTCATCAATAATCCCAGGCCAACGCTTTATAGAATCAAACCCCATTAAAGCTAAATCAGCCTCGCACAATACCGACTCAGCAAGAGGAGCAAGCATAGCCGCAGCCACCTTGCCTGCGCTGTTTTGAGAGTGCTCATCATCTGCCTCAAATACAGTAACTCGGTGTTGCTTACTCAGCTCAAGCGCCGCCAACCTACCGGTTAAACCAAACCCCACTACCGCTATATTGTAAAACATAAAAGTTCCTTTTAGCTGCGAGCCCTCGCTGCCCGCAGCCCAACACCTTAAGCTGATTTATATCGCTTTATGATATATTTCTGATCCGGTTTTTTTAAACTCGTCCGATTTAGCTTTCATTTGTGCTTCTACATCAATCATTTTTATTGTAATCGTATCTGCAGCATTAGCAGGGTCAATGCCACGCGCTTCTAAATCTTTTGCATATTCGCGTACTTCTTGACTGATTTTCATTGAGCAAAACTTAGGGCCACACATAGAGCAAAAATGCGCTACTTTACCCGACTCTTGCGGGAGTGTTTCATCGTGATATTCGCGGGCTCGCTCAGGGTCTAAACCAATATTAAATTGGTCATGCCATCTAAACTCAAAGCGCGCTTTTGATAGGGCATTATCACGCTCTTGCGCACCGGGGTGACCTTTTGCTAAATCGGCGGCATGGGCAGCAATTTTATAAGTAATTAAACCTTCTTTTACGTCTTCCTTATTTGGCAAACCTAAATGCTCTTTAGGTGTTACGTAACACAACATAGCGCAGCCGTACCATGCTATTTGGGCCGCACCAATACCTGAGGTGATATGGTCATACCCAGGTGCAATATCAGTAGTTAACGGGCCTAAAGTGTAAAACGGTGCTTCGTCGCAATGTTTAAGTTGCTCATCCATATTAGCCTTAATCATATGCATTGGCACATGCCCGGGGCCTTCTATAAATACTTGTACATCGTGTTTCCAGGCTAACTTAGTCAACTCACCTAGGGTGCGCAATTCGCTAAACTGAGCTTCATCGTTGGCATCAGCAATCGAGCCTGGGCGCAGGCCATCGCCAAGCGAAAAACAAATATCGTATTGCTTTAAAATTTCGCAAATATCTTCAAAGTGGGTGTATAAAAAGTTTTCTTTATGGTGCGCTAAACACCACTTTGCCATGATAGAGCCACCGCGCGACACAATACCGGTTACTCGTTTTGCGGTCATTGGTACGTAACGCAGTAGCACACCTGCATGAATAGTAAAGTAATCGACGCCTTGTTCAGCTTGCTCAATGAGCGTATCGCGAAAAATCTCCCAGGTTAAGTCCTCCGCTACGCCGTTTACTTTTTCCAGCGCTTGATAAATAGGAACTGTGCCAATAGGTACAGGCGAGTTACGTACTACCCATTCGCGAGTTTCATGAATATAACGCCCAGTTGATAAATCCATAACGGTATCGGCGCCCCAGCGAGTAGACCACACCATTTTTTCTACTTCTTCTTCAATCGATGAGCTTACCGACGAATTACCTATATTAGCGTTTACTTTTACCAAAAAGTTACGCCCTACAATCATAGGTTCGGTTTCGGGGTGGTTAATATTGTTGGGTAATATAGCGCGGCCACGCGCAATTTCGTCGCGTACAAATTCAGGCGTAATAAAATCAGGAATACTGGCCCCAAACGACTCGCCTTTATGCTGCGCGGCTAATAGTTCAGCATGAATTTTTTTGCGACCCATGTTTTCGCGTATCGCTACGTATTCCATTTCAGGGGTAATAATACCTTGGCGAGCGTAATGCATTTGCGTGACATTTTTACCCGCTTTACCGCGGCGTATTTTTGGTAAATGCTCAAAACGAAGATGATCAAGCCCTTCATCAGCCATACGTTGTTGCGTAAAACGTGAAGTAACGGATTCAAGTAACTCGGTATCACCGCGACTTTCAATCCATTGCTCACGAAACTTTGCTAAGCCTTGGCGTACATCAAGCTTAAAGTTTGGATCGGTATACGGGCCTGATGTGTCGTAAACACGTAGCGGCTCGTTTGGCTCATACACTGGATTTTCATCACTGCCGCCTATATAAGTATCGCTTAGGGTTATTTCACGCATTCCTACACGAATGTTGTTTTGCGTACCCTCAACATACACTTTGTGCGAATTAGGAAACGGTTGTCCCGTTAAGTTATAAATATATTCAGATGCAGCGGCTCGCGTTTCACGACGCGATGATTTTTTTGCAGTATTCGACATGACTTACCTCATAGTTTATGGGTTGTCTTGTGCGAAGAATTGAGAAGGCAAAATGCCTCATTGGATCGTAGATTGGTTAAGCAGTTTACTGTCACAGCCAATCTTGGCAGCCAACAGAACTTAATACCGGATGGTATAACTTGTACGCATAAAAAAAGACGCACAAGCGTCCTATTTTAGGCAGCTTGTTCCCTACGCAGGTATTAGCCTGATCAGGTTCACGGATCCCGCTTTCGCGATCTCAGCCTTAACTAATTATTTAGTTAGGCACTCCGACAAGTATTAATACCAATTATTAAATATACCTTTGCCACTTATAACTGCAGCTGCAATGCTAAGTTGTTTGGGTATCAAATTGGTATTTGTAATTTATTAATTTGCGAATAGTATCTAGCAAATCAGCGTTGAGTGTACGCCAGTTAAAAATCGCCTGCAAGAGGGCGTTTTTTATTTCGCAATAAATACAAATGTTTTCTCGCCCTGCATTACCAATTGCTGGTCTTGCATTTTAAGCTGCGCGCCTTGTTGCAGTGCGTGTAGTAACTGCTGCTCAAACTTATCAAGTTGTTGGCCACACGACTTACGGGTCATCCCTATTTTGTTAACTGTTAAGCTACTATCGTCCAGCTCACCTTCCCCAAAAAATTTATTGCAGCCAGCAAAACCATTGACTTGCAGTGCTTCAATAAAACCCACCGACGCATTAAACGAAGGCGGAATAGCTAGGCCATCAATACGTGATAACTGCCATTGAGTATGTTTAAGCTGCTCTGAGGTAACCGTTTGCGTTGATGCACAACCAACACATAAACCGATTATAAGCATGGGTATTGCTGCTAATTTCATGTTATTACTAATTATTTGTCTAATTACTGTAATAATAACAATTTTTAACAAGTTAATCCGTTAAAAATACATGTTTAAAGTGTAAATTTTATTCTGATATCGTTTGATAATCATGCGATTTTTTATGCAGAATCCGTTTTAAATAAATTATCTATTTGCGCTGGTAAAAATGGCCGACCTTTTTCATTTAAAGCTGTGCCGATTACCAATGCATTAAGCATTATTTTCTCATCGTGTTTACGGATCAGGGTTTGTTTAAAAGCAAATTTAAGTCGGCTAATACGTTGTGGCTCTACAGCTACATAAAATTCATCGCCCGGTAATAATGACTGTTTATAATCCATTTCGCTGCGCATCACGACCAGGTTAATTTTATCTTTGGCAAGCTGAGCAAAATCCACCCCATGTGCATGCAAAAATTCATGGCGCGCATGCTCTAAGTAATTAAAATACACACTATTATTTACAATGCCTTGTAGGTCGCATTCGTAGTCACGCACTTTAAAGTCTACTGTAAAGGTCATATTCGTAATCCAAATTATTTAACGTATAATTGCCGCGTTTATAGCACATGTACTGAAATAATTGCTACCATGCAAGTCCCTAAAATGGAGTTAAGTAACCTAATGAACTTACGTTTGTCTTTAATTACCGCCGCATTATTACCACTGTTTGGTGCATCAGTTACCGCCAACGCTGACGATACAGATCTAGAACGCATTGTTGTTACTGGTGATTTTCAACGAGAAAGCATTCAAACCTTAAGTGCTAGCGCCAGCTTATTTAGCGAAGATGAAGTTAATTTACGAGGTGCAACCTACCTAGATGAAATGCTTGGGAGTACTGCCAATATTAATTTTGCTTCTGGAGCTTCTCGTGGTCGTTATATTCAAATTCGTGGCGTAGGACTACGTTCACAGTTTGTTGACCCCATAAACCCTTCGGTTGGTTTAGTTATTGATGGCATTAACTACTCAGGCCTTGGTGGCAGTGCATTATTATTTGATATTGACCAAGTAGAAATTTACCGTGGCCCACAAGGTACACGCTTTGGTGCCGACGGTATGGCAGGTATGATCCAAATGCAATCGGCGCAAGCAACAAACGATCCTAGTTTAAAACTACAAGTAGGTGCAGGCACTTACAACAGCCGCGAAGCAGGTCTTGCTGCAAGTACAGGTTTAACCGACGATACCAGCGCTCGTGTTAGCTACTTTCGTAGAAAATCAGACGGCTATGTAGATAACCTATACCTAAATAAGCCAACTCAAGGGCAAGACGAGCAAGTAGCACGCTTTAAATTAAACAGCCAAATAACTGCCAATTTAAGCACTGAATTAAATCTACACTATATTGACATTAACAACGGTTACGACACATTCGCACTTGATAACGGCCGTAACAGCGTTGCCGATGAACCCGGTGAAGATAACCAATTAAGTTACGCTATTGGTCTAAATAACACTTATACGGGCTTTGATTTATTTGACGTAAACTTAAGCTTATCGGCGGTCGACAGTGAATTATTTTATAGCTTTGATGAAGATTGGGTATGTAACGATCCGAGTAAACCACAGCTTTGCGCCGCCGGTTTGCACCCTGATGGTTACAGCTCAACTGATGTTTACAGCCGCGATCGCGATGATCAAGGGGTCGATTTACAATTTAAAAGCAAAACCGGCAACTGGGTTGCAGGTCTTTACTATCAAAACCGCGACGTAGATTTAGAACGCCAATATACCTGGTTAGCTAGCCCATTTAACTCAACGTATGAAACCAATAACGTGGCAGTATATGGCCAATTAGCGACTCCTATTGGGCCTAAAACCACCTTAATTACTGGCTTACGTGTTGAGCAATACCAAGGTGATTACACCGATAATAACGGTTTTATTGAAGATACCGACGACATTATGGTTGGCGGAAAAATAGCGCTTGAGTACCAAGTAATTGATCGCACCATGATCTACACCAGCATTACCCGTGGTTATAAAGCAGGCGGTATTAACTCAGAAGCACTCGCTAAAGCCAAAGATGAAGGCTTAAACCTTGATGCTGAATTTTTTAAACAACACACCAGTTTTGATCCAGAATACTTATGGAGCGGTGAGTTTGGTGTTAAGGGATCATCCCTTGATGACAAATTTGTTCTGCGTTTAGCTGCATTTTATATGCACCGCGACAACATTCAATTAAAGTCGTGGCAAGTACAAGATCAGAAGTTTACCGGTTATGTAGATAACGCGAGCTCTGGTAGTAACTATGGCCTTGAACTTGAAGGTAGCTACCAGCTAACCGACGATTTACTTATTAGCGGTAGTGCTGGTTATTTAAATACTAAAATAAATAAATTTGTAACTAAAGCGGGTTTAAACCAAGACGGTCGCGACCAAGCACAGTCACCTAAATATCAATACGCACTGAGTGCCCGTTACAACCTTACCAACGAGCTTTATGCCATGGTAGGCGTTGAAGGCAAAGACGATTATTACTTCTCAGATAGCCATAATGCGCAAGCACCAAACAGTAATTTAGTGAATGTAAGCTTAGGTTATGAAGCCGATAGCTGGGCTGTACGCGCTTGGGCACGTAACGTGTTTGACGAAACAGTACCTACTCGCGGTTTTGAGTTTGGCAACAACCCACTTGATGGTTACGCTGATCATACCTACACCCAACTTGGTGAACCACGTGTAGCTGGCGTTACTTTTACACTTAATTTATAAAATAAAGCTGACAGCTTTTAGTACTCAGTTAAAAAAACCGCGTTTATTAAAATAAACGCGGTTTTTTATGTGGTAGTCGTAGATCCTGATCATGCGAGAGGTTAGTTACTAACTGACAGCCCCCCTGCATGTTAAGTTGCTTTAAGCCCTTGTCACATCAAACGCAATAACTTCTTTTATATTACTCTTTTGCGTGGCTAACATTACTAGCCTGTCTATGCCCAGCGCTACCCCTGCACAAGGCGCTAATCCATGTTCAAGCGCAGCAATTAAATGCTTATCCATTGGTACTTGCTTTAAGCCATTTTGTTTACGATATTCATTATCGTCATTAAAACGCTTAGCTTGCTCTGTCGCATTAGTTAGCTCGTTAAAGCCATTAGCTAATTCCATATTTTTATAATACAGCTCAAACCGCCCTGCTACGCGACTGTCATGCTCACAAATTTGTGCAAGTGCTGCTTGCGATGCCGGAAAGTGATACACAAAACACGGCTTATGTTGGCCAATTGTTGGCTCTACTTTCATACAAAATAAAAGCTGCAGTAAAGTATCTCTATGCGTTTCATTTTTAGCTATATCAGCAAACCCTTGCTCGCAGGCAAGTTGTTGTAATTGCTCTAAACTAGCAGTGAGTGGATCAAGTCCAAGTACTTGTTCAAATGCGTGTTGGTAAGTTAACCGTTCACTCGGCGCAACATCTAAAATAAGCTGCATTAGCTCATCTATTTCAGCCATTAATGCAAATTCGTCAAACCCTGGTCTATACCATTCCAGCATAGTAAATTCAGGATTATGATGGCTGCCAGCTTCTTCGTTTCTAAATGCTTTACACAACTGAAATATAGGCCCTGAGCCCGCCGCTAACAAGCGCTTCATTGCAAACTCTGGAGAGGTTTGTAAATATAGCTCAAGGCCGCTGGCGTGCCCTGGGCCTACAAATCGAGTGTTAAAACTCACTAAGTGTATATCGGTTACACTGGCTCCGCTTAAACTGGGGGTTTCTACTTCCATTACATTGCGAGCATAAAAGAACTCGCGAATACTGCGTAAAATAACAGCTCGCTGCTTAAGTGTTGCAATACTTGCACTGGGAGCCCAAAGATTTACTGACATATTTTCTCCAAAAAAAATCCCAGCTTTTAAGCTAGGATTTTATAAAGCGACGCTTAAAATTATTTAACGCGGCTTACGTATTCACCGTTACGGGTGTCTACTTTAATAACTTCGCCTATTTGTACAAATAGTGGAACACGTACTACAGCACCAGTACTTAATGTTGCAGGTTTACCGCCAGTTCCGGCTGTATCACCTTTAAGGCCCGGATCAGTTTCAGTGATCTCAAGCTCAACAAAGTTAGGTGGTGTTACTACAATAGGATTACCGTTCCATAATGTAATTGTACACACGTCATTTTCAACTAACCATTTACCCGCATCGCCTAACGCTTTTTCGTCAGCAGCAATTTGCTCAAATGTTTCGTTATTCATGAAATGCCAAAATTCGCCGTCTGTGTATAAATACGCTAAATCAGTATCCATTACATCAGCACCTTCAACAGATTCACCCGATTTAAAGGTTTTTTCAAGTACTTTACCTGAAATAAGTTTACGGATACGAACACGGTTAAACGCTTGGCCTTTACCAGGTTTTACCATTTCATTTTCTATGATACTACTAGGCTCGCCATCCATCATAATTTTTAGGCCGCCCTTGAACTCGTTGGTGCTATAATTCGCCATCGTTTCCTCTATTTATATTTTTTCGAGTAATCTACGTGCCAATGATACAAAGAAATGAAGCAAATTTGCATAAAAACTGGCAAAAAGAATTAGCAAATGTAGTTACCTGCCCAAAAGTGTTGCTAGAAATGGTCGGTTTATCGAGCCAAGTCCATGATAACGACATAAAAGCTCGTAGCTTGTTCCCAGTTCGTGTGCCAATACCATTTATAAAAAAAATGCGTAAAGGCGATGCAAACGATCCATTATTATTACAAGTTATGCCGCGCCATCAAGAATTCTTAACTAAAAGTGGTTTTAATAAAGATCCCCTGCTTGAGCAAAGTAACCAGCAGCCAGGGCTATTACACAAGTATAAATCGCGTGTTTTAGTAATGTTTAAAACCGGTTGTGCAGTAAATTGCCGCTATTGTTTTAGACGCCATTTTCCGTATCAAGAAAACCAACTTAATAAGCGTAGCCTGCTAGATGCGCTTAGCTATATAAAATCCGACAATAATATAAATGAAGTGATTTTAAGTGGTGGCGATCCGCTCATGGCCAAAGACGATGCCATTAGTTGGTTTTTAGATGAGCTTGAGCAACTACCACAAATTAAACGCATGCGAATTCATACCCGTCTGCCGGTGGTTATTCCGGCGCGCATTACCGATGAGTTATGCGAACGACTTGCAAGAACGCCATTAAAAATTGTGTTTGTTAATCATATAAACCATGCCAACGAAATAGACGACGACTTTAAAGCCGCAATGCAAAAGCTTAAACAAGTAGGTGTAGTGCTATTTAATCAAGCGGTTATTTTAAAAGACGTGAACGATACAACTGCAGCACAAGTGAATTTAAGTGAAGCGTTATTTGATGCCGATGTATTGCCCTATTATCTACATTTGCTAGATAAGGTAGAAGGGGCGAGCCACTTTGACATTAGTGAGGAGCAAGCAATTAAAATAATGGCAGAACTGTTAGAAGCTCTACCTGGTTTTTTAGTGCCTAAATTAGTCAGAGAGATTGGCGGTGAAAAAAGTAAAACACCAATCGATCTTAAGTTAATTTAAAGCCGTATTTAAACGTAAATGTTTACGTTATTACCCAGTGTTGCAGTCGCCGACTTAGTCGGTGTTTGCGCGCTGGATGACTGCGCAGCCCCCTCAATCAGTGCTAATGCAGCTGCGCCATCCGCTAGTTGCTGTTTTTTAGACAATGCAGCGCTCAACACTTCGCCGCCTTGGCTTGAACTTGGCATTACCGGTAAATTTCCACCTGATATATTCATAAAATTAATCCACCTTTAATCAGTGTTTGTTGTGCAATTATTTAAAAGGAGTTAAACAAGGCACAGTGCTAAAAACCTGACTTTTAAATATAATCCAAGTAACATATACAGTATACGCATGCTACATAATAAATTATCGGCAACTCAATACAAAGCTTTAGGAAAACCATGGATTCTATTATTGAACAACTCAACGCTAACTTAAAAATTGTTTACCGACAGGCGCTTGATGCTGACAAAAAACTCGACGAGTTACAACAGCAAGGTCACGGCAAATTTAAAGCACTCTTTACAGCCGACTCAGGTTTTACCTTTGAAGCTAAACGCTTTAAGCCATATGTGCTTGATGTAGCAGCCGACGTAGAGAGCTTATCTAGTGACGGTTTTAATGAAGAAAAACTTAAAACCACCGTTATTAAATTACAGCAACTACTTACTTTGTTAGCTACGTTTAAGTAACGTAAACTTTAGTTAAAAAGTTTATTATTCTATAAGCATTAAAAGCGCCGCTATTTAGCGGCGTTTTTGTAAAGCTCAGTTAATCAACTTTCGGTAATATTTCCTCACCAAACCACTCTGTAAGTAAGCGTTTTTCGTAATTGAAAGGTCCATCTCGGCCCATTTTAATTTTATCCATAAAGCCCATATCTTTAAGCTTTACATCACTTGCTGCACTTATTACCTCACCTTTTTCATTAGTAAGTGAATAATTAAGTTTGAGTTGCGGAAAGTAAATAGGCTTAACCACCCTGATTTCATTTATACCGCCATAGCGTACATCGCCAGCTAAATCGACATCAGTAATCTCTAGGCTAAGTTTGTAGTCTTTTGGCAATTGCTCTGCAAGTTTAGCAACATGCTCTTCAATACTGCTCGCTATATGCTTATGGTACGAAGCTTTACCTTGATTGGATTCGCGTACATCACGATAGTCTTTAAAATCATGCCATTTAATAGCCGACTCACCCGCATGGGCAAGTGCTGGTAGTGCAAAGCACATTAACATTGCGATTTTGTTTACTGGATTCATATCACTCTCCAAAAAGGTGCGCCGAATATTACATTATTGCAATTAGGGCATGCTCAGTATTAACACCTAAATAACTGAGTTCATTTTAACAGCTGTTTATTAACTATAACTTAATCTTATGACATAAGTGTTATTTAAAGCGTTCAAAATGTAATCAAATATGTAAATCTAGCTTTTTTAAAATAACAGCGTATATAAAGCAGATAATGCATGTAAAATATCGCAATTTATGGTGCAATCAACATTATTGATAAAAGGTATCCACGGAGCATTCATGACTATTTTAGTAACCGGTGGCGCAGGCTATATTGGCTCGCACACTGTTTTAGAACTTTTACAACAAAACAGTAATGTTGTTGTTATTGATAATTTAAGCAACTCATCATCAGAGTCACTTACGCGCGTTAAAAAAATTACCGGTAAAGAAGTAACTTTTTACCAAGGTGATATTCTCGATAAAGCATTTTTAGACTCAGTATTTGCTAAGCATACTATTGATAGCGTAATTCACTTTGCTGGCTTAAAAGCGGTGGGTGAGTCGGTTGTAAAACCAATTGAGTACTATCAAAATAACGTACAAGGTACATTAACACTAGTTGATGCGATGCGCGATGCGGGTGTATTTAAGTTAGTATTTAGCTCATCTGCAACCGTTTATGGCGACCCAGCAAGCTTACCTATTAAAGAAGACTTTCCTGTTGGTGGCACCACCAACCCTTATGGCACATCAAAGTTAATGGTTGAAATGATGTTGCAAGATATCGCAAAATCAGACGAGCGCTTTGCCTTTGCTATTTTGCGTTACTTTAATCCAGTAGGCGCGCATGAATCGGGGTTAATTGGCGAAGATCCGAACGGGATCCCTAATAATTTATTACCGTATATTTCACAAGTTGCCGTGGGCAAGCTCAAGCAACTAGCCGTATTTGGCGATGATTACGACACAGTAGATGGCACCGGCGTGCGCGACTACATTCACGTAGTCGACTTAGCTTTAGGACATTTAAAAGCGCTGAATAAAATTGCCACAAACACCGGTGCATTGGTTTATAACCTAGGTACAGGCAACGGTTATTCAGTACTGCAAATGGTGAATGCCTTTATTAAGGCCAGTGGGCAAGCAGTACCATATCAAGTGTCACCACGTCGTCCAGGCGATATAGCCGCTTGTTACGCAGCTCCTGAAAAAGCCCTGAATGAACTAGACTGGCAAGCGATGCGCGGTATCGATACTATGATGCAAGACACCTGGCGCTGGCAGTCAAATAACCCAAATGGGTATAAGTAGAAAACCATATACCTATAATCAATATGTCCCTATTTTTATAGGGGCATGTTAATTATGATTGGAGTAAGTCATTTATTTAATTCAATAAAGATATACGTGTTCAAATTTAAGCTCAGAGTTTAAGGTTTAGAGTTTAACCTAGAACCTAGCCCTGATTTACTTCCTAGTACGATTATTATTTTTACCAATTTTGCATTTCGACTATACGCGATTGCGTTCGTGCATATTCAAAGCTTAGTTTTTTACCTTGATACAAGGTGTCTATATCAGCCTGTGCATTTATAACCAGTAACTTATGGCAATCATAAAACTCATCTACCAAAGCAATAAAGCGTCGTGCTTCATCATCAAAAAAGTGCTCGTCTAGAGTTTGTTTTTCACGCTGGTAGCTGTCCTCTATACCGTGCACTATTACTTTACCGGTTGCGCCAACGCCCATTTTTGGCACATTTGCCACGTATAACACAGAAAATTGCTGAGCTAAAAACATGTAATCGTTAGCGCTACGCGGGCCAGAGCACAACGCCATAAAATCAATCATTAAGGCATTTGCTGTTTTTAATAAATAAGGCAGCGCTCTACCGTGTACCATGATATTGCCACTGTGCGATGCTTGCGGGTACTGCGTTAAAAATTTAGCTTTAAAGTCATCACTGGGTAAATTAATAAAGTAATGACTACTATTTTTACCATAACGAAAACGATGATCCTCCTCTCCCGCTACATTTACTATCTCGCAATAATTATTAATTAAATCTATAGTAGGTAAAAACCGTGCTCGCTGTAGGCCATTATAATAAAGCTGCTCTGGTTTTGCGTTTGAAGTAGCCACCAACACTACACCTTGTTTAAATAACGCATCAAACAGCCGGGCCATAATCATAGCGTCGCCAATATCGCTAACAAAAAACTCATCAAAACATAGCACCCGAATATTTTTGGCCCAATTTTTAGCTATGATTATTAACGGATCTTTTTGCCCTTGTAACTGCCCTAACTGCTGATGTACCTGCGCTATAAAGTGATGAAAATGCAGCCGCTGCTTTTTACTTATAGCCACATTACTATAAAATAAATCCATTAGCATTGATTTACCACGCCCTACCGGCCCATACAAATACACACCTTTTATGAGTGGTGACTTTTGCCACCAGCTATACTGTATTTGTAATTGTTCACTAAGCGAATTAAGTGCCTGTACGGCATTATTTTGCGCAGCATCGAAGCTAAGCTCGCCCGATGCAACCTTAGCTTGGTAAAGGCTTATTATTTGTGTGTCCTGCACTGTCATGGTATTTCACTATCCGTTATAATCGCGTCCATTGTAGCCGACTCAAAATGTGAACCCCAATGAAATTCCCTTGCCGCCTAGATAAATTTATTAGCCATTTAGCAGAGCTGCCACGCTCAAAAGCCAGAGCCAGCATTAAACGCCAAGCCGCACTAGTCAATGGTGAAGTGGTCACTGCTTTCGATTTTCAAATTAAGCAGCAAGACGAAGTAGTTTTTCAAGGTGAACAACTCGTATTTTTAGGTAAACGCTACTTCATGTTAAACAAACCCGTTGGTTATGTAAGTGCCAATAGTGATGAACTACACAAAACGGTATTCGATTTAATTGACGAGCCAAATATGAGCGACTTTCACGTAGCAGGCCGCCTCGATATTGACACCACTGGCTTAGTTATCTTAACCAACGATGGCGACTGGTCGCATAAAATAACGTCTCCTAAAAACAATAAATTTAAAACCTACTTAGTAGAAACCCAAGAGCCCATTACTGACGAATCGTTAGAGGCACTGCGCGAAGGGGTACAATTACATAACGAAAAAGCTCTAACCCGTCCGGCAAAAGCAGAGCGCCTCGCTAATTACGGCTTACGTTTATCTATTTGTGAAGGTAAATACCACCAAGTTAAGCGCATGTTAGCCGCTGTAGACAACAAAGTGGTTGAATTGCACCGCGAACAAATTGGCAATATTAAACTAGATGAAAACCTAGCAGCGGGTGAATACCGCTTGTTAACAGCTGAAGAGATTAAACTCTAAGGAATTTTTTAGGCTTCAATCAAGTATTAGTAACGAAAGATAAGGCAGCCTAAAAACACAGCACTTTTAACACAGCACTTTTAACACAGATAACGAGCATAACAGAGCTTCGAGACTCTAATTTATTAAAAGGATATAACAGTGAAAGTATTAACCGTATTTGGCACCCGCCCAGAAGCGATAAAAATGGCGCCGCTAGTACATGCATTAACTAACGATAGCCGCTTTGAAGCTAAAGTTTGTGTAACGGCGCAGCATCGTGAAATGCTAGACCAAGTACTTGAGCTGTTTAAAATAACCCCTGACTACGATTTGAACCTGATGAAAGCGGGCCAAACACTACCAGAAGTAACCAGTCGTATTCTGCTAGAGTTAACGCCCGTACTTAGAGAGTTTAAGCCAGATGTAGTGCTTGTTCATGGCGATACAGCGACTACTTTTGCAGCAAGTCTGGCGGCTTATTATGAGCAAATCGCAGTAGGTCATGTCGAAGCAGGCTTGCGTACAGGTAATATTTACTCACCCTGGCCAGAAGAAGGTAATCGTAAATTAACCAGCTCACTTACAAAGTACCATTTAGCACCCACCGAAAATTCAAAAGCTAACTTATTAAAAGAAAACTACGCGGCTGAAAACATATCTGTAACGGGTAACACAGTAATTGATTCGTTATTAATGGTTAAACAACAAATTGAAAATGATGCAGAATTAAGCAATACACTCGCATCGCAATTCCCAATGCTTGATGAAAATAAAAAGCTTATCTTGGTTACAGGCCATCGCCGTGAAAGTTTTGGTGGTGGGTTTGAGCGAATTTGCGAAGCATTAGCGCAAACCGCAAAAACTCATCCAAATACGCAAATACTTTATCCCGTGCATTTAAACCCGAATGTACAAGAGCCAGTAAAGCGCATTTTAAAAGATGTTGATAACGTACATTTAATAGAGCCACAACAATACCTGCCATTTGTATACTTGATGAATCGTGCTCATATTATTTTAACTGACTCAGGTGGCATTCAAGAAGAAGCACCAAGTTTAGGTAAGCCTGTATTAGTTATGCGTGATACCACAGAGCGCCCAGAGGCAGTTGAAGCAGGTACAGTGAAATTAGTTGGTACCGATGTAGCTAAGATCACCGCAGCATTAAATGAGTTGTTAACTGATGATGCTGCATATAAAACAATGAGTCGCGCTCACAACCCTTATGGTGACGGCAATGCATGCCAACGTATATGTGATATTTTAGCGCGTTAAAAGTTGAAGACGCTAGGCACTAGGTTCTAAGCAATTTATCGATAACTTGGCGAGAAAACCCAGTGATTTTTAGTCGCTGGGTAGTTCACAACTACGAGGCCTAATTGTAAATGCGTGCTTGGCTAATTACTTACTGACACCTGAAACCTAATGCCAGCTTTTAATTTTTAAGATTTTATTTGCACTAAGTCAAAGTTCACCATGCCAGGTACTATGGCCTGAAGGCGGGATTCGGTTACATCAAGGGCATTTAAACATTCGCAGTATTCCGCGGCTTTAAGTTCGAGTTGGCGGGCTTTTTCTTGGAGTGATTTATCTATTTCTGAAGAAATGATATCCATGCGTTGGCTCATGTCGTTCATTCGATCTTCAATATTACCTTCGCGCGATTTAAATGCATCGCCTAACGACATTAAAATAGCCCCGAGGGAGCCATGCACTGCCGAGTGAATTTTTTTGCTAATATCTTTAGTGAAAAAGTCGTCTATTTTGGAAAGTGATTGCGGCGCAATAAAGAAAAAATCATCGCCGCGTTTAAACTTATCCATTAACGCACGTTCAACGTACTGCAATTGCGTTTTAAGCACTTCTGATTCTTTATCTGTCATACCTTCAACAACATGCTCAATTGCACTGAGCCCTAAATTAACACCATCGGTGGCTAAGTTAACGAGTTCAGGAACAGTTTGACGAATACCGCTGCTAAACTGCTCAAGGACTTTACTTTCGTCATCACTTAAGTCAATCCAATAGCCACGGATAAACAATTGGTTATTATTATTAATTTGTACGCGGGTTTGGCCTTTATCAACAATGCGAATAATATCATCAGTAATGATTAAACCGTGACGAAGCTCTACATCACACTGCTTTTGCGCAAATACGTTATTGCTTAAAAGTGCTACAGACAACGCCAATATCGAACGAGATAAAAACGCCATAAACACCTCAAAATAGCCACAACAGAAGGCGGGTAGATTAACAAAAAAACAACTTTATGCAAGCAAAAGTAACACAATAACAAAGACAGCCCTGCGTATTTAACCTATGCAATGAGTAATACAAAAAAACACCGCGTTTAAATTAAGCGCGGTGTTTTTTAATTTCTTAGTTAAAAGCCGTCTGCTGCTTTATTGCTAAAAGCGATCCTTTTAAATTGGCGAACCTGGCGGGATTGGTAATGCTTTAAAGTTATCTGGCCAGCTACCTGTGGTTAAAAACAGGTTAACTTGTTCAGCTAAATATTGTTTAAACGCGCTTTCACCTATACTGGTGTTGCTTAGTAGTGAATTTTGTTCAAAGTCATCTTTTAGCTTAGTTAAATAGTAACGCAGTTGTGCTTGTACTTCTGGACTTACGTTATCGCTGGCCACTAAATCAGCCATTGTTTTAGCACTTAAAAATTGCACTCGCTGAGTGATCTTTGCCACCATGTTATTGGATGGCAATGCCACAAAAACCTGCTTATAAAGCTGTAAAAGTAACTCATCTAAACTATAAAAATCATCACTGCGTGCTTGTTGTTGCGCAAGGCGATTTAAACGCTGTGCATTTAGTAATAACGATAAGCTATGCTGCACGGCAACTTCAGGTAACGCCATAGCATCAAGGGTTAAACCAGTGCGCCCCACTATACTTTCGCGTGTTCTAGACTCGCCGTACGCTTTTGGCGGAATAAGTGCGAGTATCGACTCTGGCAACACTAAATTACTGCCCTCAAGCGTGGTTAAAATAGCTTTAACCGCCTGTTGTTGCGTTTGTTTAGCAACCACTTGCGCGCCTTTTACAGGTTTATCACCACGTACTTCGTACTCGTAATTTACCCCTGCGATTAGTTTAGCCACCGCCTCTACTTGGTAACGGTGAAATAAATACAAGGGCACTAGTTTTTCTTCTAATTGCGATAACGCCTCACCCGTTTTTATATTATGAATACCAAATTGTGCGAGTGCTTGCTTACGCACTTCTAGTACTCTTAATAGCTCTTCGCTTGGTGCTGCGCCGTTATCCCACAAATGAGCTGTTGGATGCGCACCACCAGCAGCGCGGGCGTCGTTATCTGATATGAATTCGAGCCCTTTTGTGTTGTTTTCTTTTAAAATAGCTGCCAATCCTGCTGCTTCGTTTTGATTAGTAAAGTCGCTGTAGCCGTATTTAATAACTTGTGTATCCCACACGCCCATACCCGTAGCATAACCGCGTGATACATCAAGCTTGCCTTGCTCATCAAAGCTAAGCAGCGGATGCGGATAATCCATTACCGAGGCTCTATCGCCCACTGAAGCGGCAAAGTTATGAGAAATACCTAAAGTATGCCCAATTTCGTGGGCACTTAACTGCCTAATACGATCAAGTGCCATAGCTTGTAGTGTTTTTGCTATTTCATTGCCGTTTAAGTAAGGCGCAGCCAGCGCTTCTGCAATTAAAATATCTTGGCGTACGCGCAATGAACCAAGCGTTACATGCCCTTTTATTATTTCGCCGGTGCGCGGATCAATTACCGAACTGCCATACGACCAACCACGAGTAGCACGATGCACCCACTGCACTACGTTGTAGCGAATATCCATAGGATCAGCGTTTGTTGGTAGTACTTTTATTATAAATGCATTTTTATAACCCGCTGCACTAAACGCTTCATCCCACCACTGTGCACCTTCAAGCAATGCACTTTTTACCGGCTCCGGCACCCCAGGATCAAGGTAATAAACAATCGGCTCAATGGGCTCGCTAATAGGTAAACTCGGATCTTTTTTAGTTAACCGATGGCGCGGTATATATCGCACATACATAGACTCACCAAGTGCTGCAGCATAGTTTTTATGCTCAATACTCCAAAAACCCGATTGTGGATGGAAGTTGCGCGGGGTGTAGTTATCGTCTGGTAATTTAATTAGTGAATGGTGCATATGCACCGTTAACGAATAGGCGTCGGGGCTTATTTCACGCACAAACTTACCCGGTTGAGTACCGGCAAAGGTCAGCACAGCTTCAAGCTCTGTATTATTAATAAATGCTTTGGAGCGGTTCATATAAACTGCACTACGCGATTCGTCTAGATTAAAGTTACCTTGTTTAGTCGCTGCCAGGGTTCGATTTACACCGTGTACATCACTAAGTAAATACGGAGTGTAATCGATTAATAGCGCCCGCTTATTTTGCGCAACCACTTTAAAGCCCGCTAATATACTTGATGCAAACGCTTCATTAATACTTTGCTGCTCGGCTTTATTACTGGTATTTGCGCGATAGTAAGTATTTACAGCGCGTAGCATTACTTTGTCGCCAAAGCGCTCAAATTGCACTAAGTGTGTATTACCAAGCTGCCCTCTATCAAGCCCTATATCGTTAGAGCCCAAGCCATTTGGCAAGCTTTGCTGTAGCAAAAATTGCTGCTCTAGTTTATCTACTTTTAAATAAACCTTGCCGTTTTCGGTATCGTAAAAAAATGAAAAATATCCCGGAAAATGATTCATCTTTCCAGTAAATTCATCAATAGACTTAATTGCTGCGTGCGCTTGAGTTATCATAGTGAGCAACACAGTAAAGAGAATGTAACCTAGTAGTTTTATTTTTTGCATAATCTTATCTTTGTTATTGGCGTTTTAAGTACGATTAGGTAACCCCATTATAGGGGGGAATTTAAACAATACAGTTATTTAAGACGAATTTCAGCGCTCCAAACTAATCCCTCTCACATTATGATTAGTTTAATCACGTTATCAGGAAAATAGAATGCGTAGACTTCCTCCAGTATTACTTGAAGATGGTTGCCCAAGAGAGTTAATCTCTTTGATCAGAACTATTTTAGCCGCATGTAAAGAAATTTCATTTCGTGTTGGCCAAGGCGAATTATCGGGTGTATTAGGCTCAACACTTGACGAGAATATTCAAGGCGAAACTCAAAAGAAGCTTGATGTTTTAACCAACCAACTGCTTAAAGATATATTATTGGAATCGGGCTACGTAAAAGCCATCGCCTCTGAAGAAGAAGACTACACAGTTGCTGGTAATCCTGATGCAGAATATATTGTAGCGTTTGACCCACTTGATGGCTCATCAAACACCGACATAAACTCGTTAGTAGGTACTATTTTTTCAGTAATGAAAGCGCCTGAAGGCGCAGATCCTACTGATCAAAGTATTTTTATGCAACCGGGTATTAATCAAGTAGCGGCAGGTTATGTATTGTATGGCCCATCGACTATATTGGCGCTAACGACAGGTAAAGGCACCCGCTTTTTCACCCTAGATAAAACGCACGGCACCTTTTTATTAACTCAAGATTTTGCAAAAATACCAGCAGATACCAATGAATATGCTATTAATGCGTCAAACCAACGCCATTGGCAACCGGCTATGCAAAACTACATTAACGACCTTGTAGCTGGCGACACTGGCCCACGCGCTCGAAACTTTAATATGCGCTGGATTGCTGCAATGGTAGGCGATGTACACCGCGTATTAAGCCGTGGCGGGTTATTTACCTACCCAACCGATACCAAAAACCCAAGCCAACCAAATAAACTACGTCTGCTTTACGAAGCAAACCCTATGGCCATGCTAGTAGAGCAAGCTGGCGGGATTGCCTCAACTGGCACCGAGCGCATTATGGACATACAACCTAATGCCATTCACCAGCGCGTAGCTGTAATTTTAGGCTCAAAAAACGAAGTAGAAACCTGCTTGGGATATCATAAGTAATAAATAGAAATACAAGGTTTTAGGTATCAGATTTTAGGCGAGAATTAAGCCAGCGCGGTGTTTAAGTTAACCGTAGATACAAGGCGGGGCTTTATGCCGCGCTTGTTAAATTTATAAAATGCGCGAGGTAAGCTCCCGCCTACGGTTCGGTATTTTATCAACACCTGAGATCTCGTACCTTTAATACTTGACTAAAAATTAGCCACGCTTTTACTATTGTAAAAGCGTGGCTAATTTGGCAAGCTTTTCATAATTAAGCTCGCCCATTTGCTCACTGTTACTAAGTGCATAAATAACGCCCTCACATTCAGCGCAATCAATATCATCTCGCGCTTCAATCACATTCGCCCACAGTTCCAAGTCATCAAGTACTATTTCATTATGTAAACAACGCTCAAACACATTTAGTATGATTGACGTACTTAGGGTAAATAATGGCTGTTTTGCTGCTGCCGCAGATACAATAACAGCAATAGCCTCGTCTTTTTCTGGCCCGAAGGTAATAAACTGCGCTAATGCTTTTTGTATATCCATAATATTGTTATTCTGCGCTCACCGTGATTTAAAAGTAAAATAATGACCCAAATTAACTGCACGCAATGTAATACTGCTCTTACCTGTAATGTGACTGACATATCAGCATGTTGGTGCAACAAGTTACCCGCTATTTTACCACTCGATGATACAGCAACTAGCTGCTTATGCCGATCATGTACTCTTGCTAAAATTAATTGCTATTTAGAAACTATATATACTCAGCCAATTAAAACCCAAATAGCTTTCGCCAAACAATTTAGAAGCAATGATAATTTAATTGAAGGGTTAGATTACACCATGCAGAACAATTACATGGTGTTTAGTAAGTGGTATTTTTTAAAGCGTGGTACTTGCTGCAAAAATGGTTGTAAAAATTGCCCTTATAGTTAAATTAGCCACCCACAGCAATAGGCAGTGAGTTATCAGCGCCCCATTCACTCCACGAGCCATCGTACACACTTAAATTACTATAGCCGCATTCATCGGCAAACAGCGCAAGCGCACAGGCAGTAACGCCAGAGCCACAGCTAAATTGTAAGTGGGTTGCATTACCTACTAATTCACTAAACTTTGCCTGTATAAAGTCGAGTGATTTTGCTTCACCATTTTCTAATAGACTAGTTAAAGGTAGCGAATAACTGTTAATAATATGACCGCTGCGCATACCCGCTCTTGGCTCACTACTTTTGCCAGTAAATCGCTCATAAGCACGCGCATCTAAAATGACAGTATTGGCATCCTTAGTAGCACTTAGCACCTGTTTTTTATCAATAAAGTAATCAGGCCGGTATTGAGCAATAAAATCGCCTTTTAGTGATGCTTGTGTATAGTTTGATTCAACCGGAAGCCCGAATTCAAGCCACTTAGCTAAACCGCCACTGAGGACTTTAACGTTATTAAATCCCATGGCTTTAAACATCCACCAAGCTCTAGCTGCACTGAATAACCCTGCATCTTCATAAATCACCACGAGTGAATCGTGATTCACTCCCGCTTTTTGCATCACTTGAGTAAATTGTTCTGCACTACACAAAGTATTAGGTAACGGGTTAGAACGATCTGCTAGTTCATTTTTAATATCAAAGCGCTGCGCGTTGGGCAGCACAGCTTTAGCAACGTAGTTACCAGTTAAACCCGGGCGCAGCATACCCGCGTCAAATAATATTAATGCAGGATCATTTAATTGCGTATAAAGCTGCTCATTGGTAATTATATTTTTCATTTATCTATCTCAAGGTTTGGCTGCTTTTTTAAAAGTGAACAGCTGAGCGCTGCCACTTTACAGCTCTTAAATCTTTATTATTTCACTGCGCAGTGGTGCCATTTTCGATATTATTTTATTTTGTACTGGATGGGGTATACTTTGCTCGTCCATCGCATTAATTAGCAGATCGACTACATGATTAAAATCTTTTTCATTAATATTCATGCCGGTATGAATAGCAACCATAGAGTCACCTTTATACTCACACGGGCCGTTTGTTAGCGCGCATAAGTGGCTTATAAAGCCTTGGCGAAAATGAGTAATGTTACTGTGCTCAAAATAGTGAAACACTTGCCTGTCATTACCAATTTGATAAATAAAGCTATCCACTAGTTTTTCTATGCCGGCATTACCATTTATTTGCTGATACAAACTCTGTTTAGGCTTGCTGCTACAGCCAGCTAATACACTTGTAGCCAATAAAAATAGTATAAAAATTCTCATTACCAATATCCTGTCACCGATAAGTACCAACCGGTTTGATCGCTTGTTCCAGCTATACTGCCTAAATCTAAGTAGGCGGCGGTTACGCTTATATGTTTATTTGGCATCCAAGCTACAAACACATCTTTCCAATCTTGCTCGCCTAATCCTAGGTTATTTGTTTTTTGACGATACTCAACACCTAACGCGACTTCACGGCTTAAAAATATCGCTGTGCTTGCCTCAAATAACAATTTATTGCTGGCATTATTGCCGCCATAACCCAGTAACCCTAGTTGGTTGGCTTTGCTGTAACGGGTGGTCACGTTCCAAAACCAGTTGTATCCTGCAATAGCACCTAAGTGTAATTTGCTTGCCGCTAAGTAAAAGTCGGTGCCGCTGGTGCTCTGTGCACCCACTAGCTTTGCAACCGTGCCATCGTCTAACGACTTATGCTGCATACCTAAACTTACTTGTGGCCAATTACTGTAAACAATGTCGCCATATAAACGAACTTTAGCACCAGTTATCGACTGCTCTATTTGCGTACTCAGCGCGGGTACATCAAACTCTTGCTGCGCATAGCTAAGCTCAACGCGATTAAACAAATTAAGCTGTGCGCCACATACATCTAACGTATAGTCGGTTACATCTGCACGGCTACAAAAGCCATTAACCGAAACCTCATCTTCACTAGCATACCCAGCAAGTTGCGCCCACGGGACAAGGCCACCGCCACCAGCCCCCTCAACTTGAGACACCCCTGGAGTAGCTAATAATTTACCGCTACTCGCAGCAGTAATAAAACTGGCTGTGAGTAATACCCCCGCCATAAAACACTTAATGTACGCCATCGTATTCCTCTAACCATAGCTCTAATTGATCAGCTTTTAATGGTCGACTTAAATAATAACCTTGGGCGTGATCGCATTGCATCTGCTTAAGTAGCGCTAAAGTACCTACAGTTTCTACTCCTTCGGCAACTACCGAAAACCCTAATTGATGCCCTAAAGTAATACTCGACTGCACAATAAATTGATCTTTTTGCGATTCATCTAGTTTTAAAATAAAGCACTTATCTAATTTAAGCTCATCAATTGGCAACATTTTTAAACGCCCTAACGATGTTTGCCCTACGCCATAATCATCAAGCGATATTTTTACCCCAATAGCTTTTAAGTTTTCGAGGGCAATTATGCCTTTTTCTTCATTTTCGATCATATCGCGCTCGGTGAGCTCAATGGTGATCAACGCAGGGTTAACCTTATGCTTTTTTAAAGTACGTACTAATGACGAATGAAACCCCGCAAACGCAATATCTTGTGCCGATACATTGATAGCCGCTTGTAAATGTATGCCTTTTTGCTGCCAAGCGGCAACTTGTGCAATAACGGTATTAACCACCCAGGCAGTGAGCTCAACAATTAATCCCGACTGTTCGGCTAAATCAATAAACACCTCAGGCGACACCCAACTACCATCTTTACGCTGCCAGCGAATTAAAGACTCTACCTTATCAACCTTTTGTATTTTCATATTTAGTTTTGGCTGATAGGTCATAAATAACTGGCCGTCATCATCGCTTATAGCTTGCTTAAGTTCATCAAGCATAACTAAGCGCTCTAAATGCGCTTCGTCTTCGCCTTGTTGATAGTAATGAATATTTTGATGATGACTAGTTGCGCTATCTACCGCTATAAGTACTCGGCGAATTAGATCCTCAGCTTGTTCACCGTGTAGCGGATATTGCACCACACCCACACTAAAGCGTAAGTTTATTTTTAAGTTTTGAATGGTGTAACTTGCTTGGAGCTGCGCCATTAAAGCAATAATACCGCGTTTAAATTCGCTCACTGCCCCCGCCGGAAACACGGTTAAAAACTCATCGCCACCAATACGCGCATGAAAGCCACCCAACTCATCTGAGAATTCACTAATACGCTTTGCCACCGCCTTTAAACAATCATCGCCAATACGTGGCCCTAACTTATCGTTTATATGTCGCAGGCCTTTAATATCGATAGCAACTAGCGTGTGTGCAGTGCTTTTATTTAATTGTGTAGCTAGCACTTCTAGCATAGCCGAGCGGTTATAAAAGCCGGTTAGCGCATCATGGCGAGCCTGGTAACTAATTTGCTGTTCACGCTTATTTATATCGCTACCCATGTTATGAAAAGCATCCATTAGCGTAGCTATTTCACTACTTTGTTTGCTGCCTTTAAATTCAAAATTATAATTACCCTTTGCAAATTGTTTAGCCACCACAGCCAATTGCGACAGTGGTGTAGTTAAGTTATTTGCTAATAAACTACTGGTTACTACCCCAACTAGCAAAGTAAGTATGGCAAGAACAATAAGCGTAAAAAAAAGCTGCTCAAAATCGCGATAGCCTTGGGTTAAATCGGCGCTGAGTAAAATTATTACCGGGTGAGCTTGCAGTGCCGATAGCTCAATTTCGCGATTTTTATACACTAAATAATCACCAAAAAAGCGCGACGTCGTTTTGCTATTAAAATAATTAACTGGTCGAAAGTTTGCTGGAGGGGCTACAAATGAGGTTTTTACTACACTGTCTGCGATCGCTATAAAGCTTACTTCCATACCGGTTAGGCTTTTAAGCTCTGAAGCTACATTACTGGTTACTTTAAAGCCTACTAAACTGTAAGCGATGGTGCGCGGGGTTTTAACTGGCAGTAAAATAACCTGATACAGTTGGCCATTTAATACCACAAAACTAGAGCGCTCTGCGTTAGTTAATAACTCGCTCATTAAAGGCTGCAGGTTATCGGTAAAGTTGTCTTCATCATTATTGGTTGATATTAACTGCCCCGACAAATCTAACAGCAGCATTAAATCGGCATTTATGCGCTGGCTATGATTGTATAACACACTGCTTATAGTAGCAGCGTCACGCGTAGCAACCGCTTGTTTAAAGCCAAAATCGGAGGTGAGTACTTTAGCAGCAGTTAATAGTAGGTTTTCTTTTGAGTTTAAATATTGTTTATAAACATTTTGTGCCACGCTTATGTCTTGATTGACTTTTTCTTCTTGAAACTTACTCGTAGACCACCAAAAGCTCAGCAAACTTACCACAGTGGTTAATAACACCAAACCAACACATAAAATGGTTATACGGTTTCGTAAATTATTAGTCATTACCGCCCTTAAACTGACTGCCAAAGGTGTTACGTGGTGCTGGCGAGGAAGTGTTTATAGTTATAGGTAAAATAGCTTGAGGCTCTATATTCATCATTTTTTTATTTTCTAAAGGCGCAGTTTGCAACGCATGCCACACACTTATTTGTAACGGCTGCGTAGTAATAGGCAAACTTACAACTCCGTTTTTATCGGTTTTATAAACTTGCTCGCTCTTAGCCACATAAATATAACCCACCATAGAGTCATGAATATTACAGCCTAGTACCACAACACCTTGGGTGTCAAAAACAATTGGCTCTTTGGGTTGCCCTGAGTAGAGTTTTAATTGAAAAGATTTAGCGCTTGAAAACGAATACACGTTATGGCGAATATTGTCGCTATTAGGAAAGTTAACTAATTGCCCTTGCTGTACAATAAGTAGCTCAGGTAAAAACTGCTTATTTACCTGATCCATTACCGCAACGGGGAGCTTTTTAATACTTGAATTTACAGGCTTAAAAGCAGTGTTTGCTTGGCCTATTTCAACAATGGCATTAGGTAATACCACACCGTGTTGATCTTTTATTACTAAATCAATATTTGCGCTAATAGCAGCGTGGCTAAAAAGCACACTTAAAGCGAATAAATAACGTTTTTTTGCAAAAACTTGCAATGCTCGTTCAAACATAACCATACTCAAATATTAATTTTAAGTTCAGTTAATTAGAGACGAGCACCAATTGCAAGAAATATAGTTCAGTCACTAAAAATAAACATTTTAGCATTCATTTTTTAGCACTTTAGTCGTGTTATTTTATAATTAATCCATAATCGGCATCTAAAATAGCAATTACTTCTTGGCGCGGATCAGCAGGAATAACAATTTCTTTGCCTACAATTTTACTGGCAATGCCCACGTAGGTATTTGACACCTCAAGCATTACTGACTCAGGTAAAATATAATTTTTAGCTAGTTGCTCACGCTCATCCATGCGGTCTTTATTAAGTAATACGTCGCTCTCTGGCACGTTATTAATTAACAGCTGACGAAAGCCTTCTTTTGAATTTTCAACAATTTTACCGTCGCGATAAGATGCCTCATCCCAAATACGTGATGAATCAGGCGTGCCTACTTCATCAATATAAATAAGCTGCTCTGCGCCATTTATATCTTCTACATAGCCAAATTCAAATTTGGTATCTACAAATATTTGCCCAAGCTTAGCCAGCTCGCCACTTATTAGCTCAAAACCTTCCACTAATAACTTTTCGTATTGGGCTACATCATCTGCCGTTCTAAAGTTAAATACGCTTAGGTTATTAGTAATATTGCTACGCGTTATATTTACATCATCAACTGGGGGAATATCTGCCACACCAGTAATAATGCCTTTGGTAGAGGGAGTAATTAATACTTTATCGAGCTTTTGATTAGCTGTTAAACCTTCTGGTAAATTAATACCACAAAAGTCTCGTACACCTTTAGCGTAGTCGCGCCACATGCTGCCAGTAATATATTGGCGGGCAATGGCTTCTACTTTTACCGTACTGGCTTTACGTACAATCCAAACATACGGATGCGGAATATCAACAATGTGATTACCCGCAAGTCCTGCTTCGTCAAATAACTTAAACCAATGCGCAGCCACCGAGTTTAACGCTATACCTTTACCTGGCACGCCATTTAAACCGTTTTCGCCTTGCCAAATACAATCAAAAGCTGAAATTCTGTCGGAAATAACCATAATTGCCAGCTCAGTATCGGCTGGTACTTTATAGCCCTTTTCGCTAATTAAACGTTTGCTGTCTGCGTCGGTTAGCCAATAAACCGAGCGTACTTTACCACTGTGTACGTCACCTTTGGTACGAATAGGTAAATCATCGTTTACGTCTAAAACTTTATAGCTAGTCATGCTATCTCCGGGGTTAGGCATGCTCAAAGAGCAAAGTATGGGATTGGGGTTATAAGCCACACATAATAATCCAGAGTCATAAAAAGCTCAATCGCTTTGGCTAATGAGCCGGTTTTAGCTAGTGATTTACTATTTAGGTTTAAGGATTATTAAAGACTCCCGCATAACTGTTTATTTATGCGGTAAGTATTATCAAGTTGTTGTTCAATCAATTGAATAGTCTGTTTATTTACCTCAAATGTTTTAGCTGTGTCTTTAAAGCTAAAAACAATGTCTGCAATTTCAGAGATTATAATCTGAACTTGTTTCCAATTTGCATACCCAGCCGCAGAGGCTAACTTTTGAATTGCTTTTATTGGAGGGTTTTTCCCATATCCTGCAAACGAAGTTGCATGCTCATTAAACGGATGAGGACTAAAAGTAACATCGTAAAAAGGAGCTAGGTTCCACTCGCCAGAATCTTCTTGAAGAAATGCCCAGTTTTTTGAATGATCATCTTGATTACAACTAAACAAATTGAATATAGCTCGGCGAAACTGTAACTGCCCAGCAGCAGGAGACTTGCATAAAACACGACTAGCTTTAATTAAATCTTCATAATCTAATGTGGGTGCACGAAAGTCAGCATCCAATAAACCACATGCGCTGTGCATATGTTTACGGCCCATTTTATTGCTTGGTAATTTAAATCTATCAAATCGCTTTAATGCCAGCCATTGTTTTGCTCCAGTGCCTTCAGGTGCATTTACCAAAAGTCTTTCAGGTGGGCTTAATTTAGCTTTATCTGCTAACTCCAAATACACAGCTTCGCACAATCCTTCTTCATGGCCTAAAGACAAATTTTTGGATGTAAATTTTATCAGCCATGCATCATCACCAATTTTAGGCTGAGTTCTACATTCTTCTATATTATGTTCAGGAAAATATACTTGAGCTTTAGGACGTGCACCACCAGAGCTACCAGCTGCAACCAATGCCGAAAGTACTGTTTCTGTTTGCCCATCAAAAATGGCTTGAGCTTGTTGGCCTAATTCAGCTAGACCTGGCTCCTCTTCACTTGGAATATTATAATTAGCCTCTGGTGTAAAAGATAATGCCCCCATAGCAGAATGGCCAACAAACGATAATCGGTCCATTGCAGTAACGAAGTTTGGCATTATATTATTTTGTCTAAAAACACGGTCCTGAAGTAATGATCCCCAACCATCAGGCAAACAATCAGAAAAAACTCCATGAAGCCCATTGTGTGGGCTTTTAGGTGCTAATTGCACATCCCTATTAAAGGACAATGAAAATGGTGAAAGGTTGCTATATTGATCTAAGTAGTTTTGATCAAATTGAAAATAAACACCCTGCCGATTTTGAGCAAGCACACCAACAAGTAATTCTGTGGAATCAGATAGCGTACGTTTAACTTCTAGTTTATTTATTGGCTTAAAGACCATTTTTCAAAACCTGCTCTATAGACGTTGGTGCATCTTTACTTTGAGGAAGATCTTTTGTTAAATCATATAAACGAGTTAAGTCGTCTAATGATTGCCACAAAAGTAATAGCTGCCTAAATGAAATGAGTCCCGTAACTTCAAATTTTTTTATTGTAGAAGCCGGTACGGTACTTTTCTTAGCTAAAGCTTCTCGAGACAATTTAGCTTTTTTTCGAAGCGCTTGTAAATGTGCTGCAAAAGCAAGTTGCACATCGCCTTCACTTAATAATAAATAATTGATAACTGCAGCCCTAAAAACACAATTAGACACCACCATACCCAAAAAAGACTAAAATAAAAGAAAAAAGACATCATAGCGTCCAATTATTTGTATTAAGTTAATATACTTCGATTCTCAAATGCAAATGATTCCTTAGCTATTGGGTTTATTAGTATCACTGTATTGCTTTTCATTTACTCTCTTTCATACCCATTATATGAATGCTTATATTTTAAGCCATGCGTAAAGGGTTTGATTAGCTCAATGCTTGGCTAATATTAAGCTGGCCGCTGAAATATAACCACTGAACGCGCCCCTCCTTCCTTTCCCTTTTATTATCGCTTAACATCACAACTATAAATGTTTAACTATTAAGTTGTTATGATCACACTTTCTAAGCTGTTATTTAAATGGCATAAAAATGCAGTTAGCCCCACACTTAATATTAACCAGCTGAACATTAAGCAAGGCGAGCATGTGTTTTTACATGGACCAAGTGGCTGTGGTAAGTCGACCTTACTGGCATTATTAGCGGGTATTAATACCGCCACCAGCGGTGAAGTAAGTATTTTAAATAAAAACTTAAACAGCCTAAGTAATACTCAGCGCGATGTATTTAGAGCGGATCATATTGGTTATATTTTTCAAAATTTTAATTTGCTCCCCTATTTAACGCCGCTGGAAAACGTAAGCTTGGGTTGCCAGTTTTCAAAGCAGCGCCAACAACGGGCGCTGCAGCAATCACACTGC
This sequence comes from Pseudoalteromonas sp. K222D, assembly GCF_017653575.1. Classification (NCBI taxonomy): domain Bacteria; kingdom Pseudomonadati; phylum Pseudomonadota; class Gammaproteobacteria; order Alteromonadales; family Pseudoalteromonadaceae; genus Pseudoalteromonas; species Pseudoalteromonas sp. K222D. The sequence goes on along the minus strand of NZ_JAGGDL010000014.1, from coordinate 47,430 downwards.
TTAACCGCAGAGTCCGCAAGATTGCTTAATGCCTTAGGGTTAGCGCAACATTTACATCATCAAGATGTGGGTAAATTAAGCATTGGCCAGCAACAACGTGTGGCTGCCGCGCGTGCATTTATTGGCAGCCCAGAGCTAATTATTGCCGACGAGCCCACATCGGCGCTCGACACCAACAACCGTCAAAGCTTTATAAAACTGCTGTTTGAGCAAGCTAAGCACGCCAACAGTACTTTAGTATTTGTTAGCCACGACGAAAGTTTGCAACCACTTTTTAATCGCAGCATCGATTTAGTTAATTTGCAGGCAGCATCATGATCTTAATTAAACTCGCCTATAAAAGCCTATTAAACCGTCGTAGTAGCGTGCTGTTAACCTTACTTACCATCGCCATTAGCGTCATGTTACTGCTAAGCATTGAACGGGTACGCATAGACGCAAAAAGCAGTTTTAGTAATACTATTTCGGGCACCGATTTAATTGTCGGTGCGCGCACTGGCGATATTCAATTGCTGCTCTCGTCCGTATTTAGAATAGGCCACACTAACAATGGTGTGAGTTGGCAAAGTTATGAATACATAACCGGACAACGCGGCGTAAAGTGGAGCATTCCAATAAGCCTTGGCGACAGCCACAAAGGCCAAGCAGTATTAGGCACCACCCTTGATTACTTTAATTATTATCGGTTTGGCAAAAAGCAGCCACTGAGCTTTAAGCAAGGCCACGCATTTAACACGATTAACCAAGTAGTGCTGGGGAGTGAGGTAGCGAGTAAATTAAACTATAAACTGGGCGACAGCATTGTTATATCTCATGGTATGGGCAGCACCAGCTTTCATCATCATGATGACAACCCGTTTAAAGTGGTCGGTATTTTAAATGCCACCGGCACCCCTGTAGATAAAACGCTGCATATACCGCTGGCCGCTATCGATTTAATCCATGGTGGCCATAGTGCAGAGCATGACGAACATGAGCACGAGGAACATAGCAACTTAGTTGGCCACCCAAAACAAATTACTGCGTTTTTAATGGGCTTTAACTCACCACTTTACACGCTGCAAATTAGGCGCAATATAAACCAATATAAAAAAGAAGCACTGCTGGGTATTATGCCCACAGTAACACTAAAAGAGTTATGGGAAATGCTCGCTATTGTTGAAAAAATACTGCTGCTATTTTCTGTTGTGGTAGTCATTATTAGCTTGCTTGGCATGTTAACCACGCTCCTAGCTAATCTTAATCAGCGCCGCAGAGAACTTGCCATATTACGCTCAGTAGGCGCTCGGCCATGGCAACTATTTACGCTCATTAGCATAGAGTCACTGCTTACCACTTTACTCGGCTGCATAGTTGGGTGTGTATTATTTTATGCGCTGATGTTTTTTGGCGCAGGTTACTTACAAAGTCACGCTGGTATTAGCATTAATATTGCCATGCTCTCTTACTATGAACTCACACTTATAGGCGTTATTATGATTGCAGGATTTATTATTGGTTTAATTCCCGCTACTCGCGCTTACTTTTACTCACTCAGCGATGGCATGAGTATAAAAATATAACTAGGACAATCATGACGTTTTTAAAAACAACTTTTCAATACATCGCCTTGGTAAGCTTAATACTAACCAGCTTTGTTAGTAGTGCAAATCCACCCAAAGAAATTTTTTGGGAAGACCTAATTCCACAAGGTCATATGCAAATAAACACCCAAGCGCAAGCTAACCACGAAGGCAGTGAACAAAACTGGGTTCAACCAGATCTAAACGCACCTGTAGTAAAAGCACTTGATGGTAAATCGGTAAGCCTACCGGGTTTTGTAGTACCACTTGAAGGCGACAGTGAAGTAATTACCGAGTTTTTACTGGTTCCTTATTTTGGCGCCTGTATACACGTACCGCCGCCGCCGCCAAATCAAATAGTACATGTAACCATTAAAGGCGGAGTCCCCATCGACAGCCTATACGACGCCATAGTAGTGACTGGTGTAATTAGCACCCAAACATGGTCAGGCGAAATAGCCCAAGTAGGCTACACAATGAAAGCCGTAGGCGTAGCCCCGTTTGAGCTTTAAAGTCAGGTGTCAGGTGTCAGGTGTCAGGTGTCAGGTGTCAGGTGTCAGGTGTCAGGTGTCAGGTGTCAGGTGTCAGCAAAATGATAAAAATACCACTCTGATAAGTGTGTACTTATTCCACGTTTTTGAATTAAATAAACGCAGTAGTAAATTGCTCGCGCGCATCTAACTTAAACTCAGAGCTTGGCTTTAGCTCTCTCTAAACTAAAGCCATTTTGTCATCTTCAAATTCGAGTTTTAATTTTAGATATCAAGCTTGTCAGCATTTTTGATAACTCAAAGGTTTCGTTTAACCAAGCCCGACCAACATCCGATTCTATATAATTTATATCTATGGCAATATAAATTTGTGTTCGAGCTTCAGCTAACGAAGAACGCGCAATATCTAAAAAGCGAACTTTTTCTTTATCACTATCTCGCGTCATTCCTTCTGCTATATTACTAGGGACAGATAAGCCTGATCGCGTTAATTGATCCCTAAAGCCAAAGTCTTTTTTCAATGTTGGGGTTTTATAAATATCTGCACTTAAACGGGTAGAGCGTTTCCAAACATCTAAGTTTTCAAAATTCATCATTCTGACACCCTTGTACAGATACTTTGATTAAATTAGCTTAGTTTTTAATTAACAAAATACAAATATTTAAAACTAACACCTCCCCCCCCCCTGTAACCTTGTTTTTATCTCTACCTGACACCTGACTCCTGATACCTATAACCTGCCCTTCACTTCTGACACTTCCTACAAAACACAGTACTTCTTTGCCCTAACCTAACTTCTTGTAATTCGCTTTTACACACCAAGCAAGGTTGCCCTTTGCGACCGTACACTAAAAGTTGCTGAGCAAAGTAACCCGGTTTCCCGTCGCTTTGGGCAAAATCTTTTAAGGTAGTGCCACCTTGGGTTATTGCCGCGGCTAGCGTGTCTTTAATTATAGGAATAAGCGCTTCAAAACTTTTCAGCGATACTTTACCGGCTTCGCGGCGAGGGTCTATTCCCGCTTTAAATAACGATTCATTAGCGTAAATATTACCGACCCCTACGACGATGGCGTTATTCATTATAAATTGTTTTACCGGCACTTTTTTATTGCGCGATTGCTGATACACCTGTTTCGCAAAAAACTCGTCAGTAAGCGGCTCAGGCCCGAGCTTTGCCAGTAACTTATGAACTGAGCCCGGCGCTTGCCATAGGCAGCAACCAAAGCGGCGCGGATCGTTTAAGCGCAGCGCTTTACCGTTAGCAAAAATAAATTCTATATGATCGTGTTTTTTAAGTGGCTCGTTAGCACTTACTACACGTAAATTGCCCGACATACCTAAATGCAAAATAGTAGAGCCTAACTCACAGTGTAATAACAAATATTTTGCGCGGCGCTCAACGCCCGTTACGGTTAAACCTGTTAGCTGATATACATCGTCTGGCACCGGCCAACGCATGCTGCCATTATGAATATTTACCTTAGTAACAACTTGATTTAAAACATGCGGGGTTATGCCCATGCGGCTTACTTCTACCTCTGGTAATTCAGGCATTCAATACACTCACTTTATTATAAAGATTATTGTTCACTCGGGGTTGAGCTAGGAAACAACTGTTTAACTACAGCTAAATCAAGCGCAAATACACGCTGGCTATTTTTTTCGAGTAAATAATACTGGCTATCGTCCTTGTAAAGCAAATACACCCAAGGTAATGGTTCGCCCGCCAGTTCAAAGGTAGCTACCGAGAGGGGCGCATTAGGATTAAAAACAACTGACTCATGAACCGACATAAGCTGAGCACTTTGCCACACGTTAACCAGTTCGCCTAACTGCTGCTCCGTGCCTTGCCAAGTAAGCGGCACATCAGTTTGTAATGCGGTTGTACGCCAGCTTGTGCCTATACGTTCAATTTTTTGATCAACAAAACTCAACGTTAATACAAAACTTTGTATTGGTAACACTGGTTGCAGTACCGGCTCGTTATTACTACCACCAATATCTTTGTGCCAACCATTTAAAAAGAAGATCATAATCAACATCGAAAAAATAATAACGTTGTTCCAACCTTTACGGCTTAATTGCATGCTCGATGTTCCTAATTAGCTCAATAGTTTAAAGTGTAACCAAAACTTAATTACACTGTCTATATGTTAAATCCACTATACTTTGTTAGAATACGCGCAAATTTTTAGGAGTTTCATCAATGTCAATGTATGTAGTGGGCCATAAAATCCCAGATTCAGATTCAATATGCGGCGCAATTGCACTCGCTTATTTAAAAAACCAAATTAATGAACCAGCCATTCCAACGCGTCTTGGTGAAGTTTCACCAGAAACTCAATTTATTCTTGATAAATTTGGCTTCGAAGCGCCAGAGCTAAAGCTTAGCTACGCCGGCGAAGATGTGTATATTGTTGACCACACAGAAAAAACCCAAGCACCCGATGATATAGACCAAGCTCGCATAGTCGGCGTAGTAGATCACCATAAGCTTGGCGACCTAACCTCATCAGCACCACTAGAGTGCTGGATCCGCCCTGTAGGTTGTTCAAACACCATAATTAAAATGATGTACGATTTTTACAATGTAGAAATCCCTAAAAACATCGCCGGTATTATGATGTGCGCTATTTTAAGCGACACCGTTATTTTTAAATCGCCAACGTGCACTACTGCCGATATTAAATGTGTTGAAGCGCTAGCAGAAATAGCCGGTATTGACGATCCTAAAGAGCTCGGCATGGAGATGTTTCGCGTTAAATCGGCAGTTGCCGACACGCCTATACGCGACCTGGTTATGCGCGACTTTAAAGACTTTAACATGAACGGCAACCTAGTAGGTATAGGCCAGCTAGAAGTGATCGACCTTGCAGTATTTGACGATATTAAAGCTGATTTAGCGACCGATATCGCCAAGCTTAAAACTGAAGGTAACCGCCACTCAGTATTTTTACTGCTTACCGACATCATGAAAGAAGGCTCAGAAATGCTAATTGCATCAGACGACGCAAACCTAGTAGAGCAAGCTTATGGTGAAAAACCAGCAGACGGAAAAGTATGGCTAGACGGCGTACTGAGCCGTAAAAAGCAAGTAGTACCACCACTACAAGATGCTTTTCAAAAAGTATAATGTAAGCAGATACTAGAGGTCAGCAATCAGACTTCAAAAAAACACCGCGTTTAAATAAACGCGGTGTTTTTATTTAAAATCGTAGTAATCAAATGCTATAAAGTCACACTATCAACAAACATTACTCTAACCAGAAACCGACCGCCCCCTTAAAGTTCACCTCCAAGCCAAAAACAGCACTTTATCGCTGAAACTCACTCTTTATGCTATTTTTAATAAGCACAAGATAAATTCTTCAATGTCGGCTAACTTATACTAACTTAAAACAACAAAATATGAGTGAGAAAAATAATAATGATAAATCGTGATAATAGCCCGGATGCAATTAAAGGAATGTGCATTTTATTGATGGTATTTGGTCACGTTTCATATATAGGTTCTTTTACAAGTAGTCTTTATACAGTGAAAGCCTTTATATACACGTTTCATATGCCATTATTTCTTATTTTATCGGGTTACTTTTTTAGTTTTAACGCTAATATTCAAAACAGTGCGCTAAAGATTTTAAAGAGAATTGCGTTACCCTACCTCATCTTTATTTTTTTATATTTAGTGGGCTTAATACTTGTTCAGTACTTAGGTATTAAAACAACAAACGTGGCCCCAAAAACAATATCTGAATTTATTCGTATCATCTTTTTAAACCCAATTGGAGGATATTGGTTTCTTCACTCCTTAATCGTTATTCAACTCTCAATTCTCTTTTCAAGATATGTAACAGCTCGATTCTCTTCTGATACTAAAAGCATTGCTATCGCACTGCTTATCTCTATATTTATCTTATTAATTATGACCAAGTTCGGGGTTATAACATTTAGAACTGTTACCTATTTTATACTCGGAATTATAGTTAAGCAGCTGTACCCGGATGGCTTTTCGTTCCCCTTTAAACTGTCTTTGCTGCTTGTAGTATTGTTTTATTTAGGAAACACTTTTTGGCTTATCGATATATATAATCTGTTTTCCGCCTCAGAAGTTATATGGTGTTTACTGCTCACATCGTTCTTTTGGTCTTTGTTTATTATTTTTAAAGATAACTATGTAACAAACTTAATGGCATACCTTGGCCGAAACACTCTAATTATATTAGTTTTACATGCACTCTTTATTGTCGTCATGAAACCTTTAAATAATTTATTTTTAGTCTTAGATGCTACGGGGATCATGCAATCGCTTATCGTTACAGTTATAACGTTAGTATTGTGTTTATTTTCAGCAAGGGTATTTGATTACTTAAACATAACCAGATTCATTTTCAATGTAGAGAATATATACAGTAAACAAGATAGAACAGGCTAAAGATAGCGCTCCATTTTAGTAATACTCAAACTTACCCTAATAGGCGCGAATTTATTTCGCGTGCTTTTAACCCAAGCGAAGTATAAACCTGAAAGCAACTATTAATCTCTATCTTTAACCGCCTCACTTTCAATCACTACCAAATAAATCGCGTGTGTATACTTTATCTGTAATATCACTCAACTCTTCAACCATACGGTTAGAAACAACTACATCAGATATTTGTTTAAATTCATTTAAGTTTCTAATAACGCGAGAGTTATAAAAAACATCTTCTTTAAGCTCTGGCTCATACACCACCATTTGCACATTACTGGCTGCAATTCGCTTCATGATCCCTTGAATAGCAGACGCTCTAAAGTTATCAGATCCCGTTTTCATAACGAGCCTGTAAATTCCAACGACTTTAGGATTTCGTTTAATAATTGAATCCGCTATAAAATTTTTACGTGTGGTATTGGCATCAACAATAGCGCAAATCATATTGTTGGGTATGTCTTTATAATTTGCTAATAACTGCTTGGTATCTTTTGGCAAACAATAGCCACCATAGCCAAACGATGGATTGTTATAATGATTACCAATGCGAGGGTCAAGTCCAACCCCTTGTATAATTTGTTTACTATTTAATCCATGCGCTTCGGCATACGTATCAAGTTCGTTAAAATATGCGACCCGCATTGCAAGATAGGTATTTGAAAATAATTTAATGGCTTCAGCTTCGGTCGACTCAGTAAACAACACTGCTATATCTTGTTTAATCGCCCCTTGCTTAAGTAAATTAGCAAATACAGCAGCACGCTCACTTTGCTCACCAACCACAATGCGTGATGGGTGTAGGTTATCGTAAAGCGCCTTACCTTCACGTAAAAATTCAGGAGAAAATATAATATTGTCTACGCCCAGCTGCGCTTTCATCCGCTGCGTAAAACGCACTGGCACTGTCGATTTAACAATTATTACCGCGTGTGGATTATAAGCCAAAGCGTCGTTTATCACGGCCTCAACAGAGCTGGTATTAAAATTATGAGTGTGGGTATCGTAATCGGTAGGGGTCGCTATAATAATAAAGTCAGCGTTACAGTACGCCATGCTTTTATTAGTTGTTGCAGTAAAACTTATATCATCTCGTTGTAAATATTCACTTATATGAAAATCGACTATCGGCGATTGCTTATTATTTAAAAGGGCTATTTTTTGCTCATCTATATCAAGTGCTATAACCTCGTTATGCTGGGCTAGTAACATGGCGTTCGACAAACCAACATAACCAGTACCTACAACTGTTACCTTCATATTCATCCCTAATATTTAAAATATTCTATATCAGCTAAAAGTATAGTTAAGGCTAAATTATAGGCAAATTGAAAAGTGCAAAAAACACACTAGCAACACACTCTGCCCTTATTTTTATTTCTAACTGAAAACTAATCGCAACCCATTACCTACCCTTGCATTTAAACTAATTAAAACTAAGCTGTTACAAACAATACGTTAAAACACTTAAAAGCTGCTTCATCTTTAATTGAAAGTTACGGCTAAAAGTAGATCACCGCCCTTTTTAAGCATACAAGGACGAACAATGAAAATACTGCATCATGGGGCTGTTAATGGCGTTACCGGTTCGTGCCATGAACTAGTGATAAATAACAGCACATCAATACTCATTGATTGTGGACTATTTCAGGGGGAGGATTCAAAAACTGATTTAGCTATTGGGTTTGATATAACTAATGTTACGGCATTAATTGTTACTCATTGCCATATTGATCATGTGGGGCGCATACCGTATTTATTGGCTGCGGGATTTAAAGGGCCTATTTACACCACTAAAGCGTCGGCCAGTTTATTACCACTGGTGATAGAGGATGCATTAAAAGTAGGGGTAACACGCGATCCTAAAATAATTGCTGCCTGTTTAAGCTTGTTAGCCAAGCGTATTGTTGCGGTTGATTTTAAAACCTGGTTTAACTTACCTATCAATCCAAGCGTTAATAATGCTGAAAATACCCAAACAGCCAAAGCACGGTTTCAGCGAGCAGGGCACATTTTAGGTTCAGCCTATGTTGAAATTGACATTCTTGAGAACAAAAGCACTAAAACCACTCCTAACAACACACAAGGTAAAAGTACGCATCGCGTGGTGTTTTCTGGCGATCTAGGCGCGCCCTATACTCCCCTATTACCCACACCTAAGCCGCCGTATAAAGCCGACACTCTAGTCATTGAATCGACCTATGGCGATAAAAACCATCAAGGGCGTAAAGAGCGTACTCAAACATTAAAAAAAGTAATCGAAGGTGCGGTTGCCGATAACGGCGTAGTACTCGTGCCCGCGTTTAGTATAGGTCGAACTCAAGAGCTACTTTACGAACTAGAGCAGTTAATTCACAGCGCACCTAAAAACTCACCATGGCACAGCATACACGTAATACTAGACTCCCCCATGGCGGCAAATTTTACTGAGCAGTACAGAAATTTTAAACATTTATGGGACGCTGAAGCCAAACGCAAAGTTGCCAAAGGCCGCCACCCGCTCGACTTTAAAAACCTAACTACAATCGACACTCATAAAGAGCATGTGGCCATTATTAACTACTTAGCCACTCGCCAAACCCCCGCCATTATTTTAGCCGCCAGCGGCATGTGCACCGGCGGGCGCATTGTAAATTACCTAGCGCGTTTTTTAAGTGACAAAACCACCGACATACTGTTTGTAGGCTATCAAGGACGCGGCACATTAGGGCATGATATACAAACCTATGGCCCTCGTAACGGCTATGTATTTGTAAACGACACTCGCATTATCATAAACGCCAAAGTACACACTATAAGCGGCTACAGCGCCCACGCAGATCAAAATGGGTTAATAAAATTTGTAACCGGCATGCGTAAAAAGCCCAACCATATAAAAATAGTGCATGGCGATGATGATGCGAAAAATGCGCTCGCAAATAAATATCGCGAAATTTTAGGAGAAAAAACATTCGTGGAAATCGCTAAATAATAAAAATTAACCATAGGTAAATGAAGTCTTAGTACACAGTGTGTAAAGCTGCCATTTCGTTCAATTATCCACAATGAAAACTTTTATTAAACAGCATTTAATATTGAACATTTTAATTTTCAAATCATAAAGATCTTCCTCCCTTTTTTAGTCATAATGCGTAGCACATATAAGCGCTGTCGCTTTCTCTGGAATGATGCTCTGAGCCAGATGCAAGTATGCCAACCTGGTAAATAATCACCTGTTTGGGGGAATCACGCAATTATATTGAACTAAAGGCATCGCTTCGCTCTCAACGACATCAAAGCCTTTACAAGCAAATATCTACACGTATCATTTTTAAGACTAGTAAATAAAAGGACTCTTCTTGTTTAAACTTCCCCCGACTACCATTGCACTTATTATCGTTTGTAGCGGCTCTATTATAGGGCCACTTGGCATGGCAGGCGTTAACATAGCTATCCCAAATCTCGCTGAAGATTTAAATGCGAGCGCGAAAATGATCGCGTGGATGCCCACCTTGTATTTACTCAGTAGCGTCATGTTTATGCTACCGTGCGGAAAAATAGCAGACAACTATGGCCGCAAACGCGTATATGCTTCTGGTTTAGCCTTAAATGCGCTGGCCTCGCTTATGTGTGCGCTGGCAACATCGATTGAGTGGGTGCTTTTTTGGCGCTTTATACAAGGAGCCGCAGGCGCCATGATTTTTGGTATCGGCGTTGCCATCATAACCTCTGTCACACCTGATAATAAACGAGGGATGGCACTGGGCACCTCTGCGGCATGTGTGTATATAGGGCTCAGCGCAGCCCCGGCAATGGGTGGTTGGCTCACTGAAATGTGGGGATGGCGCGCCGTGTTTTACTCGCAGATCCCACTGGTACTTATGCTGCTCATTACCATTAAATTGTTTTTACAGGGTGAGTGGAAAAACGATAAAAAATCACCGTTTGACTGGTGGGGCACCGTTATCTTCTCGCTTTTCGCACTGTGCTTAGTATTAGGGTTAAGTGATTTACCACGTATGTCAGGCTGGCTTTTAACATTACTTTCAATCACCTTTTTGATGTTATTTATTGTTCATCAAAGTCGCAGTAGGCGACCACTCATTAGAGTGCAAATGTTTTTAGAAAGTCGTGTATTCAGCCTATCCTTGTCCACTTCCTTTTTAATGTATGCCAGTAACTTTTCACTGGCCTTTTTATTAAGTTTGTATTTGCAATATATTAAAGGATTAAGCCCCGCACATGCAGGGCAAATCGTATTACTCCAAGCGGTGTCAATGGCTATCATGGCGCCACTGGCAGGTAAATTTGCCGATAAAATACAGCCGCGCTTACTTGCTACATTAGGCTGTGTCATTGTTATGGTTGGCTTTTTTCTACTTTCTCTACTAACGGTGAACTCAAGCACAACTTATATTAGCGGCTCACTGTTATTGCTAGGCATTGGCTTTGGCTTATTTTCAACCCCAAATAACAATGCCATTATGGGCGCCGTAGATAAAAGTGAGCTAGGGGTTGCGTCTTCCTCAATGAATTTGTCACGCACGATTGGTAATTTATTTGGTATGAGCTTAATCAACTTAATTGTGCAGTATTACCTTGGAGACAGCACTTTTTCAGCGCAAAATAGCCCCGCATTAATGAGTACTATTTCATTGGCGTTTAAAATGTCTTTAGGATTTGTAATTCTAGCAAGCTGTATTTCTGCACTGCGTGGTCGAGCTTAAATTGTGTTTAAAAATAATAGAAATGGACAATGCCCATCCTTAATTGGAGCCTGGCATTGTCGCAATTATCGACCCATTTCGAATGTTCGAATAGTTGACGTGTTAGATATTTCATTTTTAGCCTGACACAGAATTATGAACGCCTTCCTAACTTGAAAAACTCCGATACTCACCCGCCAAATAACCACGGTTTAATCTCATCATAATTTTTTAAATACAAAGGTCTTTCCAAAGGGTTGCTATCTCTAACGTGTTTCTCTATTAAATAAAACTGGAGATAATACTCAGTCATAGCCGCTCTTACTTTGACTGAAAAGCTCTCGCCCCGCCCTTTATCCATCATGATTACATTTTTTTGCTCACACGTTAAACTCGGTTGCGGCGCGATATGTAATTCAACTGACGTCATCCATGCAGTGTCTTTTTCAGCATCAATGGTCGAAGATGAAAATAACTCTGCCTGCGTTATTCTACCTAGATGAAAATCCCTAAATTCACTTCTAAATTCATCGAATGCTCTACAATGCCAGCGCACTCCGCTATCAGCTAATGCTATTGGGTGTATTATTCGCTCTTTTCCGGCAGGTTGAGATAGTGAGTAATATGTAATTTTAACAGCCTGCTTTTTAGTAATAGCTTGGGTAATCATTCTGACAACTTTAGGATCAACAGAGCCTGTATATAACGGGCCAAAGTCTATTGCCAACGCTCCCCAATAATCAGACTTATACACTTGGCTATTGATCCTTAAAAAGGCTGCATACTCTTGCCACGAGCCATCGATATAATTGCATGAAAAAGACGCGGCGGGTTCATACCTTTTTAAGCTTTTATTGTAGATGAGTGTACCTGGGTATAGCTCCCTATAGTCAGTTAAGCTTTTAGTAATATTACTAATGGTAACTTTAAACAATTTCGCTAAAGTCGATGCATTTACTACACCTTCCCAATAAGCAAACATTTCAATAGCTTTTAATCTGGATCCTTTTGTACCTAAGCCCCCATTAATCATTATATTTCACGCCTTTTATTAAACCAAGAGAAGTACTATGAGTGATGAGGTGCTCCTGTGTAATTGCTAACTTTCTCTTTTGCATATCTTCTAATATGGATTTAATTTGTGGTGGTGTTTTTTGACAGTTGATTCTTCTAAACAACTGAGGAAACTGTTTTTCGAATTCTTCAGCTTTTGATTTCATTAAAATACTGTCAGATAAGAATATCGGCACAACTATGTCGATATAGCAGTATTGAGATAATTTCAAAGCCATATCAATACCTGCAGCATCATGGTCAAAAAAGATACCAACATTAACACTGGGGTTGAGTTCATTAAGCATTATTTTAAGGTGATTTTGGTTTTCACCATAGCCTTTAAATAAGATAAGTGCATTTTGATATTCCTTAGGCAGATGAGGAATGACTTTATCCCAGTTTGTTATTAGCTCACCATTTTCCACAATCAATAATGTATGAATCTTAGTAATATCTAGTTTCTCATAACGCATTGAATAAACGATGCCTGGTTGAACATGAACCGTTGAACCAATAACGGGGATCGGCGCTTTACCTGCCATAGACAACATCCCATCAAAGACGCCTCCTCTCGCCCATTTTTCATTTTTCAGCTTTTTAGCTGCAATTAACCGAGTATCAACATCTAAGTCTATAGTTAATAATGGTGCTTCGAGTGCGTTATCAAAGTACTTTTCAATGTAAGCCAAATTTTCAGCAGTAAAATAAATTTTCTTATTTCTGATATCTGCTATGTCCAGCTCTTCTACTATCGTCTTAAGAACAGCAGACTCATTAACTACTCGCGGAGATTTTTGAATTAATCGCTGAGCAGCCCGCACGGTCTTTTTATCTAATTTCATTTGAGACCTTTTTAAAAATTATGTCTGTGACATAAACAGTCCCATCGAATGGAGGGGTTATTTCTCTTAACTCCTGCACGTGTGCAATTTTTAAAACGGATTTTCGTTGAGCTTCAAAGTAGCTCGTTATCATCAACATCCAATCTTCAACGCTTGAGGCAACTTTTAGTTGGTAATATGCCTTTATCGCAGAGAGATCGTCAGTGTGTTCACTATCGAATAATGCATCAAAAAAGAATTCTACATTTTCAATCAGAGAATCAATTTTCTCATCAAGTTCAACACCTCGCTCATCCGTAATAACAACGCTTTCATCCTCGGTATTTAATTGATTAGGCGTGTTTCCAGATTTTTTTAGCGCAGATAAAGACGCATCTATCAATAGCTCTTCATCTCTCGCACTATCTAAATCCCCATAGCCACCTAAAGGTAACTTTTCAGCAATAGATACACAAACAGGCAAATTCAAAAAAGAGGATATATCGGGTCTATAACCTGGCTCTGATGTGTATTTACCATGAAACGAATCAATTAATTTATTTAATCGTTGAGCACTTTTATCTTTCATCAGTTTATCTAGCATTTTAACCAATTTACGGTTACTCGCTGCTAAATCTTTTAAGCATTTATCGACATGGGCTTTTAAAACTTTCATAAGCAACCTTTCAAGTTGAAGGTCAACCCCTACCCAGCTATTCATTTTATCGACGCTTAACTGATTGAACACATGGTTTAACTTTGTTATTTCTTGTTTACAACGAGATGTTTGTTTAATTTTTTCATCAATGTCGCAAACGACACTAAACTCATCACCTATAATGTGATGAAACATATTAACGGTGTCTGTTAGCGTATCCATCAACTCCATAACTGTTTCACGTATCTCATCAAAGAATCGCTCACCATCACTATAACGGCGAGTTTTAGCTTGTTTATAACTTTGGATGGTATTTTCTAGGTCCTCTATCAACCCTGAAAAAGCGCCATGCCTTTCTCTAAACCGGTGCCTGCTTGTGACATGGTCTAATAACCCACGGACTTTACTGTGTAACTGAACACCAAGTGACTCATCTAAATAATAGGCTAATCGGTTTTTGCTCAAAGAGTTAATCACTTGCTCATTTTCTGGCAAGTCTTCAATTTGACCTCTTGCGATATAACAAGACTCATCGATAACATCTATATGCTTATTGAGGGCTCTGATGGCAGCCTTTGAATCTTCTTTTCTTCCCATTAGAACAACTCCGCTTGTTCTTCATTACCATCACTTTCGCCTTCGATGCCCTCATATAGTTTTATAAACTCTAGTTGATCGTAAATTAATGACCATTTTGCCGTGGCTATATAGACAGATCCGCTGCCGCCTATTGAAGTCAGGTACTTTTCATCTACTAAATGTTGCAATATTGAACGCAGTTTCGTTTTCGTTTCAGTCGAGTTTTGTGCCCTTTTAAACTTATGTGCAATGTTCTCTAACTGCAACTTAAGTGATGATGACTCTTCTATCGCAGCAAGTAATTCAGATTCTTTAATTCTCATGCCTGCTTCTATCGGCCTTGATTCATGCTCTGCATTACGAACTAAACGTAACCAGTCAATTAACCCTTCTAAATTGATAATGATATATTCAAAGTGTTTTTCAACAGCATTTCGCTTTGTTTTATCTTCAATCGAACTGAACACGCAATAAAACCCTTTGCGATCTCTCGTTCTGGCAACCTTTCTACCAATACGGTGAAGGAAATTATTTACTGACTCTTCATTCTCTGGCGTATCTAAATATGAAAAACAGTCTGAATTTGATACCTCACAGACGATATTTTGATTTAGTAATGCTTCAATACAGTGTTCAAAACGACTAGACATTAGCGTCTCTCCCTACACCTTGCTCTGATCTGCTGGTGATCAGAGGATTTTGCTTGCTTGTTTTTCTAGATACATATTTCTTTATACCTAAATTTTTATCCACATGATTTTTAGAAGTAAAGTATCTCAATAGTACAACCGATGGATTGGGCTGCGCGCAAAATAGTGAAATATTGTTCTGATCCATAAAATCAAAAAGAAGCATAACATTTTCATCCGACAGCTCACCGAGTTCATCTAGAGGCCAATGAATCGTGATGTTATGATCTTTACACAAATAGCGCGTCATTCCACAGAAAACAACAATGACGGCTAACTTTGAAATACCCGTACTACTGATGCTCTTTAAGTCTGCATCCGTTCTTATATTTACTAATCGACCGTTCTCTATCATAGAAATATCAATATCCACTAAAGACTCAATGGAGCTTGAAATTTTGCTGCCTTTCAGTTCAGAAATAACACTGGAGAAAGTTGTTACAAAATCTTTTTCAGGTAAATTATCTTTGCCTAGCTCCCCCCAGCGCTCCCAAACCCTATTGAATGCGATTAACTCAGACCAAAGATCAAATTCATCAACCTTTGAAACAAGCTCAATTTTAATATCATCTAATGCATTGAAATTGTTTGAAGTATTGATTTCTTTAACTAACTTAGCAGACACATTTTTTACTTTTTTCTTTAACCCTGTGAGTGCTTGGTAAAAGCGGATATATCTTTCACCAACCGTTTTTATTGATTCCAAAATAACGGCTTTTATATCGGGTATTGACTCTTCGATTAACACTTTGACATCGACTACGCTTTCAATATAAAGGTCTTCACTGAACTTTTCATGCGCCGATATAGCAATGCGCTGCTCTTCCATACTGCGCCAAATATGAAGGACTTTATTATTTGATTTCCCTGTGACTAATAATATTTCGCCTACTTTTTTAACCGCAGAGCTAATTTTCCATCTAAGTGTTTTAATAGACGTTACAGACTCTTTAGCTGACTGAATCATCACCTCGATTGGTATTGAATCATCTAATTGAGCAGGTTGATGGCCCACTGGGATATATTGACTGTGTAATTCAATGTCTTCTAAAGCAGAATCAACCGCAGACTTCATCTGCTCTAGTTTTTCAATTGCTCTATCCAACTCATTTAATACTGAATTTTTATCATCCATAGTGCGCTTGGACTGTTCAGTCGCTGTTGTTATTTCTTTTTCAATTTGTGAAATACTTTTATTGAGCAATGCAAGCTCTGACTCATATGATTCAACT
Source organism: Pseudoalteromonas sp. K222D (assembly GCF_017653575.1). Classification (NCBI taxonomy): domain Bacteria; kingdom Pseudomonadati; phylum Pseudomonadota; class Gammaproteobacteria; order Alteromonadales; family Pseudoalteromonadaceae; genus Pseudoalteromonas; species Pseudoalteromonas sp. K222D. Next base: position 31,188 of record NZ_JAGGDL010000014.1, on the reverse strand, counting down.
TTACGCCAAGTAGACGATTCCCATGCCTTATAATCAGCAATAATGTGCGAGAACGCTTTTACCTCGGTGTATTTCGCTTGGGATTCCACTTGTCGTTGTTTGGCGACTTGAACCGTTTTTGGGTCAATATCCTTATCTCTTAGTACACAATTAAATGCATCTTTAAGTTCAATTAAACGCTGTTTCAAGTCATTTTTAACCACCGTTATAGCGTCTTCTTTCGCTGCAATTGTTTCAACCATTTGCGAGTGCGCTGCAGAGGCATTTGCTTTAAAGGCAATAAGTTCTTCTTGATACTGATGACGAATTTCTAATTCACGTTTTTTTGTCGCGTCATCAAACTGCTGTTGCGCTTCAATGGCTTGCGTTATTTGACTATCGAGAGCTCGCAACCGACTAGATACATCCTTATTAATGGTGTGTATTGTTGCTTTTTCTTGTAGTTCAAACTTACCAATATCGTCTTTATACCTTTGATCATCTCGAAGCAGTTTGCCGATACCTAGACCAATAGTATTCACATCATTATTTAAAGTTGAGATCTTTTTATCTATCTCTTTAATATCTTTAACTAAATTATCAATTTCACGACTTATTTCTTCTCGCTGTTGGCTTAATATTTCATCAGACTGCGCTTCTTCTGGCAGTAGTATGTTCTCTAAATCAATAAGCACACCATAAAAAGAACTGTGCTCTGAAGCATCCGCAATACCAGGCGATAATGTTTTGAGCGTGAGTAACTCTGGCCTGATCACTTTACCAATTGTTGAACGCCAACTTTTTAAATTTTGGTTTAAATAACTGCGAACAGTACCATCCTCTGGGGTTAATCGGTGTGTGATCTCAATTCTTTTATTTCTTTTATTGTCTAATTCATTATTTTTTTGTTTTCGCTGGGCTAATAATTTTTCTCTTTCTTGTTTTTTATTATCTAGTTGCTCTTGCGCATTCTTTTGCTGTACATAAAGCTCATTAATTAAAAAGCGATTTAATTCCACTACTTTTTTCTTAAGGTTATCTAACGATCTCTGCTCCTCGTGTGTGTAATTACTCGCTTTTTGATGCTCAATCTGTAATGAATGAACTGCTTCCAATAATGCTTTACTTTGGGTATTTCGTTCTTCCTTAAACACGTGTTGTTTTTGGTTGAATTGCTCACTCTTTTCCAGCTCTTTTTGCTGCATTTCGAGCTCAAATTGGTATAAGCTTTCTTGGAGTTCACTTATCTTTTGCGTTAACGCTAACTCTTCTCGATTTGCTTCCATTTCATGTTTACTTACTTCAGCATCGTAAGCCTGCTTTTCAGTGTGAACAGACTCTAGTAATGCTTTAAAATGCTTTGCATCTTTTTCAGCTTTATCTTCTAAAAAGCTTAAACCTTCGTATTCAGCTATTTTGGATACAATGTCGATTTCTGTATCCCATTTTTCACGCGCATCATAAATGCTATCGATTAAACTCTTTTTAGTTTCGGCTTTATTAAAGTCCTTCCCAAATGCTGAGTTAAGACGTGATAGCTGCTCTTGGGATTTTTTAAAGAGTTCACTTTTTTCAATTTTAAGCTGCTTTCTCTTGAGGCTTTGTTCTTCAAGCAGATTAACATTGGCGGATAGCTCATTTTTCAGCTTACTTTGGTATGAAAGCAAGTAGCCCCATGACTCTTTTAACGCCTCATATTGAGCAATTGATTCTGAAAATTTATCTTTGTGCTTTTCCAGTTCAATTAACGTCTCAATACTACTAACATACTCCATATCTTCTTTGTGATAAGGCGCTTCACCTATTTCAATTTGATCAGTTAAAAAACTGTCAACAACCATCAACTTAAATTGTGCTAAAAGCTTATCATGACGCATGAGTACTGATGACAATGAGTCTATATGCCTCATTTGAGAGTCACTTGAACATAAGGAATACTGATGCGCTAACGGGATAAGTGAACCTTCTGTTTTTCGGCGTGTTCTTAAGCGTTGCTTATCATTTTGTATGATTGAGCGATAATCAATACTCGTCGATATTTGTTTTGAAACATCATACTTGTTAGATACATATTTTCTTAACCACTCTTTTGCGTTACCACAGTCATGCAATGCATCTAACATTGCTTGACCAAATAGAGCTTCACTGGCTGGCGCATCGATAAACCTATATGCTATTGAGTCGTTTGAGCGATATAGAACAACGCACTTAGAGCTCCCTGTTTTTTTATATTCGAAAACAATCATGGATTTTTTTGTTGGTAAATAATGATTTACAAAAGAGACTTTACCCGCAGCCCTATCTACCACCTTACTGGGCTCGATACCATAAAATACCGGTATAAGACTAAGTAACGTCGTTTTACCAGCCCCGTTACCCCCTGTATTATTTGTATGGCCTAAGCATTCAACCCCCGTTAATCTTCCTTTAAAGTATGAATGATGCAGATATATTTCTACTAAACCCGTTTCCATGTTGATTCACCAAAGCCCAATTGAGTACATTGTTTTAATGTACATCAAAACAGAGTGGTTAAAAACTGTTCATTCAAACAGTGTAATTACTCGACAATTTTTAGCTCTGACTAATGTCCTTAGTTAGTTCATTGATCGTAGCACCCTTGGTGCTGTAACCACATAAGATGCCTAACATTTTGTGTAACCCATATGTTTCTAACATGACACCTCGTACCTCTCATTTGTAATCAGTCTCACGTGAGACTATATGAGACGTTGATTTTAGCGCTCTTTGTTGGCTATTTATTAATGGGGGCATGAACGGGCCTTAAATCAACATCAAACCATTTAAAATCAATTACTTAAATTTAAACCGCTTTACTTTAAACAGTAATACAACACGACTTAAAACGGATAAGCCATTGAAATTTAAAGAAAAATACCCCAAATAGTGAAGGTTATCGGCTGTTGCGGTTTGATAACGTCAGGTTGTTTAGTGATTTTGGCGCGAACAAAATTGTCAGGTAATACCTTTAGCTTGTTTTTTACGGCATAAAAAGTTGTTTTTGATAAAGCATTTTGCTGACAATACTCAGTGATAGTTAAATCACTCGATTGTTGCTCTTCTATTATATTACGCTACTGCTCAAGGCTACGTGTTTTTCTCATAGCTACCTCTTAATTGAAATTCGGAAATAGCTTAATCGTTTTGTCGAGTTACTTGCAGGTGCACTTGGCTAGATGCTTACCTTAAACCAGGTAAGCAATTGAAATAAAACAAAAAAATCTACGACAGTAAAAGCCAAGTCCCATATGAGACTTGGCTTTTTTCGTTTCTTATTTCTTAAGTTTACGCCTGCCTGCTAAACCTGCACCAAGTAGTAAAAATAAGAAGCCAAGTGAACCTCCGCTTGATTCGCCATTACCAGCGTTCGCAGAGTCATTATCGATAATATCTACTACAAGTGACGATGTATTAATCAGCGCACCCGCATCATCACTAGATAAGTTAATTGTCATCTGGTAATTACTTTCATCAACGTTATTGTCCGTGAATGGTATCGCCACTGTTTTTTCAGTTTCATTTTGGTTAAATGCAACCGTTGTAACCGTGTCTACACCTTTTACTGAACTTGTCACCTTAACCGAGGTTGCTGCAAAGCCACCTTCACGCTTTATGGTTAATGAATAGCTACCAGCACTTTCCGATACAGTCTTATTGCCTTGCATATCAAATGTACCAGCACCACTAGCATCATCATCAATCAAAGTAATTACATGTGACCTTACATCAAACTCGACACCTGCATTAGGACTCGCAATAGTTACGGTTACTGTTTTATCTATCTCTGCCACATCATTAGATGGCGTTGTAACTGATACTTGCTGCTCAACTACACCTTCTTTGAAGATGATATTTTCATTAAGTGGAATATAATCAGTACCTTCAACCGCATTATCACTTTGTGTTTTAACGTTAACAACAATCTCACCCACGCCACCAGCACGCGTAATAGTTAGCTCAATCTCTTTCCCTTCTTCAAGCTCTGAAGGGCCGTAAATTGACACTACACCACCCGCACCTTGGCTATCACCATCTAGCAATGTAATTGCGGCTTCACTTTGCGCACCCACTGCTAGTTTATAAGGGTATTTTAGGTGCATTTTTAATGTTTCTACACCTTCATCAACACCATCATTAACAAATGGGTAAACTATTTCAGCTTGCGTTTGACCTGCTTCAAACTCAGCTAATACAAATGACGTTGTAAAGTCCTCGCCCCAAAGTGCTGATCCATTTTCAGCAAACACCTTAACACTCGCAGGCACTGAAATATCACCATTACGAATAAGTGTTATTGCTACTCCTTCTGACTCATTACCGCTAAATGAAACATCTTTAAAAGTTACAGTTCCTGACTCAACTACACCTTCACGCCTTTGTGATGTGGCTGCGTAGTTATCTACTAGAACCTTTGCGTTATATGCCTTACCTTCATCACCACAGGCCTGACCTCCATTTGTAATGTTTGGATCTGAAAAGTGACGCAGTGTAGCTGCTTGTGGGCTTGAAGAATACATCATCGTTTGCTTACCACCACACTGCCAAGCACGAGCGTACTCAGGACCAATATTTGCTTTATCTTCTTCGTGATCAAGCCCAAAATTATGACCAATTTCATGCGCAACTATTGTTTGCTTGGTCGAATCCCCACCAATATCAACTGCACTTGAGTACTCCCCGCCTATACCTGCAAGGCCCAAATGTGGATCACCAGCACGCTGCTCACGAAGGTAAACCACTAAATCAGCTTTCCATTTATTTTGATAAATCTCATATTCTGGGCTTTTTTCTAGCTCACCATTCACCATTATATTTTCATTTAGGGCAGCCAACGAAAACAAGTACTCTGCACCATCTTGAACAACTACACCATCTTCCACAACATCCACATAAGGTGCGCTATCTGGGACTGATTCAACGGGTACAATATCTTTAATAGTGACGTTATAGCCTTCCAAACCATGAGTTAATAAAGCTTCGTTGAGTGTGTTAACGAAATCAACTGAGCGGTTGTATACGTTATACTCTCCGAATGTTGAAGCATAGCTTGGTTGGTAAAATACAACTAACTCCACACTGGGAACTGAATTAGATTTTACAGCGCTAATACCGCCAAACCCATACATCGTAGGTAAGTGCTGCTGCAAAGTGTTTTCTGATTCGTAGTTCGAGCGAATGTCTGCAGGGCTTGCTGTTGCAAAAAAAGTGGCACCAGCTAAAAGTGGTAAAGTAACGGTTTTTAATAGTTTCATTTTTAGTTCCTAATTATTTAATTCGTATCCATCATATATTTTTAAAATAAAGCCGCAGAAAAAGACCATGTTCAGTTTAAGCCTTGCACTATAGGTCATTGCTTATGACTGCCGTCACTTTTTGTGTTCTTACCTGCCCACTAGGTATGTGTTTTATTGTGACTGTAGAGGTGAACTTTTTATCATTACCTGATGGCCTACCTAAGTTATTTATCACGCATTGCTCACTACTTGAAACACAATCACCAGCCCAGCTCACTTGCCAATCATTTATATTCCTAAATGAAAAGTTACTATCGGCTGATGGTCACCAGCACTAAATACAGCTTTTGTAGTGTTTCTTACTATTGCACCACAAAATGATGCCATTGCTTTATCTTGCCTAAATGTATCAACATAACAACCCGATGTTACATACTTAAATAGATCATTCTGCGTTGTATTTTGCCATTGGTATAACTGTGAATCATCATCTTTATACGTAGATGATATCGTATTTGTTGCTGTTAATCTCACTACACCTGTCATGGTACTTTCATTTTCTACATTACTTGTCATTGAACATGATGGTGCAGCGCTACTACCTGCTGTCACCGAGCCACTGGGGCAGCTATTTGTTGCAGCACCTGAAACAAACCAGGAATATCTGCATCCTTGGGGGCAGTTAGTAATTGAAGAACTAACCAAAGCACCAACACTGTTTGCAATCCCAGTGTACTCACACCCACTGCATGATGTGCTAACTATTTATTGGATTAGGTACGGTCCTATTTTTAAAATGTACACCCACTGACTTGCTATCAGTTCTTTCTGTGTAAATGAGAGTTATTAACATTTTTTTGAATCTCAGATGAGCGTTTATGATGTGCATAGCGGGGGCGATTTTAGCGCTCTGCATGGATACGTTTTAAACAAGGGTGCGAATTGACCGCCCACCTACAATCAAATCATTTAAAATCAATCGCTTACAATAAAACCACCTTACTTTAAACAGTAATGAAACAGCTCTTTTTAACGATAAACCATTGAAATAAAACAAAAAAGAAAACCAATAGTTCCCGCTATTAGAAGATTTCACCACCCTCCCCTAAAACCCTTACACAGCAAGGCTTTGCGCGCGATTTAGCTTTTTAAATGAGACACAAAAACGTCTGATTTTTAACATTTGAGACAGTTTTAATCGTGAAAAATGCGAGTGAAAAGTGTCTCAATATGGCCATTTACGACACGCTAACACACTAAAAGTCTGAGATAAAAAAGTGTAAAAATTCACTTTTTAATATACCGACGTATCAATTAATGCCCATAAAAAAGGATTCACCGTGTCTCAATATGGAAATTTTATAGGGTGTTAGCAGCTAAAAAGCTGAGATGAAAATGTGAAAAAATACACTTTTTTATTATGTGGTAAGGCAATTTTTTACCAAATTTAAGGCTAATTTTACGCGTTAAAATGACAACCAGGAACAAGTTTAGGTATGACTTAAGTACGTTATTTAGTCGTCTCATCTCGCGCAATCGGTGAAATAGTGAATGCAAAGACTCAGTGCTCGACGTTCTTTAGCGTATAAAAAAGTAAAAAACGGTAACTAAAAGCCTTTGTTTGGCGTAAATAATTGAGTCAAAAAGTGAAGTTCTCAACGAAGAAAAACAAAGCTATCAGCAAACCGGCGCTAAGATTCTTCTCTCATCGTTTATTACCAACTAAAACCAACAATATCAGTTGAAGTTACTAAGGAATATTATTAGAATCTTTTTACTTCTTAATGCGTTAGAACCTTGTAGTTTTTTGTTCAAAAAATACAAGGCATAGGAAGTGTAAGGATCTCACTCTAAAAAAGGATAGAAAATGTTTAAAAAAGTAATTACAGTCGCATTATTCGCATCAGCATTAGTCGCGTGTAAATCGACGCCACCGCCAGCAGATGTTCCACTCACAAACTTGCCCGCTGTTAGCTACAAGCTACCACTAAATCAACCAATCGATATTAGCTTTAACACATATAATATATGTGAAAGCTATGGTGATAAAGGTTGTACTAAGTATGGCAGCATCAAGTTTGGCAATGAGAGTGGAAATGTTATTGTTGAAAAGCGTACTCATAATGGAACGATAGGATCTGGCGCTGTATACACAGTTAACGAGACAACTGAACGCACTTCAGAATCAAATATTGTTACTTATCAGCCTGTTAAGATGTCCTCTTATCAACAAGGTTTAATACTTCCTTTTCCAGTTCCTAGTATGGATATTGTTGACTACCTATCAAATACTCAGTTTAAAACTAAGTTTGAAATAAATTCTGAATACCCTTCTCAATCGGTTAAAGCAAACTTTGATCGTTTAATGAACAAAGCACGTAAAAATTTCCGTATTTACGGTAGTAACTCTAAGCTTGCTTTAGATGATTATTACATGCTTGACGTTGAAGGCGCTAAAGTCGTTATGCTAGTAGAGTCATTCCCATACAGAAACGGCTCTAAAGTAGTGGTAAATGCAGTAGTACAAACTCAAAAATCAAATAATAACGTGATTGATGTTGCTTCAATTATCAAAAGCGTAGAAGCGAAAATAGCTAAAGTAATTAACTCTTAATTAAAGCACTTCAAAATTATAGATACGTTGCATTATGCAGCGTATCTATCAAATACTGATACCTCGTAAACTATTATTACAAAGCACAAGTTCATACCGATGTTGATGATAAACAAGTCAACATCGATAATAATAGAGCCAAACAGCTAACAACCAGTGAGTAGGTTTGGCGCTCTCATGTCAGCGATTTTATCGTCGTTCACCAGCAACCAGTAAAATCTTAATGTAAAAGTGAATACTCAGCGTTCGACGCGCTAAAAAACGCCCCAAATGGGGTGAAATCGATAGGTATAGCGTGGTGCTTTGCGCAAAAGCGCCAATGTTACTCATGTAAGTAATCAATATGTATACATGATGTACCACTTATAAAGACCTAATGAAATGAGAGAGATTTAGAGCGTGAAATCACCGGTTTTTATGCGTAAGCGCGAGTGTTTATGCGTAAAAATGCCTGTTTTACTCATGTAAAAACATCAATTCTCTACATAGATGACCGTTTGCAATGACCCAGTGACATTAGCGTAAAGCACTAACTTAATAGGTAAAAAGTCAGTGTGCCTGCGAAAGGCATCTGTATCATCAAGGTGAAAACTCAATATTTATACACAGATGACCGATTTTAATCGCCCCAATGATACTGATAAGATTTATAGCGTAAAGCACCATTATAACTATGTAGAAATACCAGTATTCTGCATAAATGACCGTTTGTAATGACCTAATGACATTAGCGTAAAGCACTAATTTAATAGGTAAAAAGTCAGTGTGCCTGCGAAAGGCATCTGTATCATCAAGGTCAAAGCTCAATATTTATACATAGATGACCTATTTTAAACGGCCTAGTGAAATAAAAGTGGTTTATAGCGTACAGCACCTGTTTTTTATGCGTAAAAGCACCCACTTTACTCATGTAAAAATGCCTGTAATCTGCATGGATGACCATTTAAACTCAACAATTACCTACTTTTTGGACAAAAGAAAGCATATCTGCGTGAATTGTCAGTGTCACACGTGCAAAAATACCAGTGTTCATACATAGCTGACCTCTCGTTGATTGGCCCTTTTTAGAACAATAAGCCACACAAGGTGTAGCCTTAAGATTAGTTATTGTTACTATATGTAAAAAACAAAAAGGAAATTAATAAATGAAAACAACATTACTTACCGCAGTTATATCGCTAGCCCTTCTAAGTAGTTGTAAATCAACTTCAACTTACCGCTGGGATATTTTAGAACCTAACGATCCAATACCTTTAACCATTAATAGTACAGAAGTCTATCGGTGGAATAACGATGATAGTGTGCCGTTCAACCTTGCTAAATTAGGGTATAACTCAGGTGTAGGCCGTGGTATAAATGACTCTGCTGACCCATTAAGCAGTGGGGTAGGCAGAAGTAATACTGGTTTATCTGCTGTGACAGGATTTCTTTATGGTGGCGTTCTTAATGCTGTAGGGAACAGTGTTCTTGCGTCTAATACCAATGAAAGGCGTGAATGGCGGCCTTACATTGTAGATTTTGTACCTGTTGAGCAATTAGATATAACGAAACCCGTTGATGCCGCATACCTTGTACAGCAAAGGCTTGGTGGTTATTTTGAAAAAGCGATGGGCGAAATAGATGGCGCTAATTATCACGGGGCATTTTTCCAAAAAGATAAACGAATACTGTCTGATAACTACATTGTTTACTCTGGCGATGAGTGCGTTAAAGCTTACAGTTTCCTTCATACAGAAGGTAATCCTAAAAGTGCTAAATCTGGTTTTTGGAAAAAAATCATAGTAAATCCCACGGATGAAATTAACACGATTGACACTGGGTGTTCGATTGGTTTTACATCTTCGATCGCGGGGGTTTTAAATGGCCACTATATTGTTATTCATGAGGCAAGCGCCCCAAACACAGTATTGTATACTTTGTTGTTAACTGCACCAAAACTACCTGTTGCTACCGTATTCCACGACTCGCCGCTTATATATGATGTAAATTCAGGTAAAGATTTAAGGGCTACTCTCCCAGCTTCTTTTTCGTACGTCAATGGTGTAAAGCTGTATTTCGACTCAAATGTTAAAAGTAAGCCTATTATTTAAGTGGTATCGTCCCCTACCGAATCAAAGGGGGGACTTCTAACTGAACCTTAAGTTAGCCATATAGCCAACAAAAGAGTTACTTAATCAAATGTTAGCCATGTAGCTAACCATGACGTTTCAGATACATTATGCCGACTGCATAATAAATTTTATTGGTAATTATATGGCTAACAGAATCGAAATAGGGAAGAAAGTCAGCGTAAGTAGAAAGGCTTTAGGCTATACACAGCAAAAGCTTTCAGTAATATCCGGCATTAATAAAACAACAATTTCAGAAATTGAAAATATATTCTCAGAGGATGAATAATGAGTACAAATCTGAGCCTGTAACGGATTCTGTGTAACTGCTCGTTTTTATCATTAAATATGTTTACTTAGGCGTTCCTCAAATTTAACGATGAAACGACTCATTGCATTACGCCAGTCCTTATATATAAGAGTGTTAGCAAAGACCTACTTGATCGAATGTATAGCAAGAACACACGGGGGGATTACCGAGCTAGTATAAAGTTGGAATAAGCTGGCTAACTCATTACCTTTTTTCCTCCTTCTTTATGTTTACTGTCGGAGTTTTTCAAGTTAGTTGTCGCCATTTCTGAGTTGCACTAAGAAGGCCTCACTAACCATTGCCTCTGCATATGAGAACAGGCTAATAAAAACTGTTCCGATAATTATCATTAATCTACAGGTCATTACATAAAGCTTTTATTTTTTTATTATCAATTAAATCTTTTTGCGTTATAACTTTTTTATTTGTTATTTTTAATATCTTACCCATAGCCAAATTAAAACCATCTTTTGATCTTTCTAAATTTCTATTTAAATAACTATAATATTGTCTAGTAAAGTTATCTTTATTTAATGTCAACTTACTAAATGATGGCATATAGAATAGTGAACAAAGTTCTACTGTACTTGCTTTCACCTCTTCATCAACTAGTGGCATAGTTAAATTTTTCATCGCTGAATCAACATGGAAAAGTTCGTGGTAGGCAATAGAAACCGCTCTCATAAGTCGATTTCCAATTTCATTTTTTGTTTCTCTATCAGAAATATTAAAGAAAAGTTTTATCCTTCCTTCATGCACATCTACTTCATCTTTTAAAAAATAGTTATTATTTTCTAAGAAAAACAAATCAACCTTAAAATGATTGTCAAATGGAAAATAATTTGGAATTATTGTACTAAAAGCTTTTTCAGTGAAATTATCATGTAATCTAGCATAAGACTTATCTTTTACTAAAAATCTTATTTCAACTCTTTCATTTAAATTTGAAAAAATTAATTGGTACTTTGAAATATCAGTTTTCTCTTTTAACACATTGCTTTTTTGGGATTTTCTTATCGAGATGAATTCAAACTTACTGTTATAAATTTTTCTAGTACGAAAAACCTCTTCATTTTCTTGTAAATCACTCAACACTACAGTCTTACATGACGTCAAGCACACAGTTAAGGCGAGTAAAATTTTTAAAAGAGTATTTCTCATAAATAAAATAGAAGGTGTTGCCACCTTCATAGTAAACTCACAATTCTACCAATCATGATCGTAGATGCGGCAAGCAGAGAAATAGATATGCTTTTTTTGTTGAATTTCATATGATTCCCTTTGAAATTTCCTTATATACCGAATCCGAACACTAGCATGAAAAACAAACAAGACGTAAACAATTTAATTACAGCACAGTTTAGATCTGAGCTTTAAAACAGCTAAAACGTAAGCGTATGGGGAAAGGCGTCTAGCCTTGCTTGATATTCCAAGGCAGTGGATGATTTAGCACATTCAACAAAACTGTAGAGTATTGCACTAGCATTAGCACCACGCGATGTATTTAAAAACAGCCAATTTTTACGGCCAATTACAAGCACAGAATGCATGCAGTTAAGAGACAGTGTCTACGAAGATTATAGTTCAGCTAAATCAACGCTTATCTCTTCTTGATTTTTTCTCTCTAATACAACGTTGATTAACTCGTAATCTTCGATTAGTTCACTGAGTAAAACAAACTCATCTCCTTCCGGAGTATTAGGCTCTGCTGAATCAAAAAGCTCATCGAAACGCTTGATCGCATTTTCAAAATCATTTTTAGATTTGATTGATTTTAAAGTCATTAAATTCTAACTCTGGCCCAAGGGAGTACTCAAATTATAGCAGATTTTGCAAAATTAAACTTGTGTAAACGGTTACTTTGAACTTCTGATTTTGGCACATATGCGACTGTCAGATTTGATTGAGTCCTGTTAAGAGAATCTTGTTAACACCAGGCGACTTTGTCGTATCTTAATTACCAAGGGAATTTGTCGGTCACTTTTTTACGTGTCTGTTAGTGTTTTATTTTTAAATACAATAAAGGCATGTTGAAGATGATTGTGATGGATTCTAAAGCTCAACTCACTGTTAATACTACTGCTAAAGTAGCAGTCGGCCCCGCTGAAAACTGCGTTGGTACAGTTGGATTCGTGACATCTAATGCTTCAACAATAGCAAATCTTTCGTTTGACACTGGTGACTTATTACCTAAGTCAGCTTCTGTAATTACAAAAATAACAATGCTGTGTATTAGCTGTCACAAAACTAAGTACGTTATTGTGTAGTATTTATATGTTAGTAAAGGTGAGTTACGAATCTTTTGTTGAGGAAGATTTAGATAAAATTGTAGATTTGATTTTTAGGCTATTACAACATGGATTTAAACAGCTTACCGACTAATAAATCACACGTTCATTGAACTAAACATTCAACCATTATCAAAAAATAGTTGAATGTTTAGCGCGTGTTATTTTAAAAGTTGATGAACACCGACACTTGCAATAATACAATAGCAAGCACGATATAAATTAGCCAAAGTGGAAAAATGAATTTAGCCCATTCGCCCCATCCAACTCGTGCGGTGGCTAGGTAGGCTAATAAAGTGCCTGAGGTAGGGGTAAGAATATTGGTTATACCATTACCAAACAAAAATGCGACTATCGTTGTTTGCTCAGATACGCCTGCTAAATTACCGATTGGCCCTAAAATAGGCATGCTTACGGCTGCTTGCCCCGACGTTGAAGGAATTAGAAAATCTAGCATTAATTGTGATACAAACATGCCTGTCGCAGCGAAGTAAGCATTACCTTCACCTATAAATGACATTAAAAAATGTACAATTGAATCTAAAACCATGCCTTGCTTTAGCACCACAGCAACTGCAGTTGCTACGCCAATGAGTATGCTAGCAAGCAACACTTTTTTCATTCCGTCTACAAACGCTTGCGCAGCTTGGTTTGCACTGAGACCTGAAATAGCAGCAAGCACCATACTAAGTGCAATATAATAGGCGCTTAATGCGTGGTGTTTCCAATACCATTGTGTTGATGCATAAACTAATAAAGCAATACCACTGGTAAGAGTAAGTAATATGATGACATGGCGTGTTGATAGTTTTTCGCTATGAAAATGTACTTGCTCATTTTTAAAGCCTTGACGCTTGATCATAAAAAGCACAAAGCCAATACCGACAGCTAAAAATGCTAGATAAAATAAAAACCTTACGCCTGCACCACTGAAAATCTGTAGCCCGAGTAGAGGTTGAGCAATAGTTAAAGGCAATGGGTTTGTCACCGATGACAAATACCCTGCCTTTACTGCCACACATACAATAGCGAAGCCTATAATATTAGGTAACCCTAATCGGTTGGCCATGCCAACCATGAGTGGGATTATAAGTAAATATTCAGATGCTAAACCTAAAAACGTACTGCCTGCGGAGAATACGATCATGAGCAGAATAACGAGCACATAAATATTACCCTGTACTAAGCTCAGTAACCTTTCAAGCCCTGCATCTATCGTACCCGCCTTTGTAAGAATACCAAACATACCACCAATGATAAGTACCATAAATATTAACCCTGAGCCTTGTTCAAGGCCTGAAGGGATCGCCATAAATGTACCAATAATACTCACCGGTTCGGCTTTTACTAAATCCGCATCTTGATAATTAAATAGGTTTGATAACGACTTATCTTTGTCAATAATATTATAACTGTTGGCAACTACCATATTGCCGTCTCTTTCATATACTCCAGAGTCAACAATATAAGTAAGTAGCGTAGCTAAAAACAAGATACCTAACAGTATGATAATAGGGTTCAAGCCCTTCTTTTCATTACTATAATTATTTTCGCTCATTATTATTTACCTACTTGAGCAGACACATAAGCAGCTAATTGTTGAGCCACAAAGGAGGTATCACGCTTAAATTGCTCATAATTTTCATTTTTTTCGAATTTTTTCTCATTCATATATAAAGCACGATTTACTTCGATTTGTACAGAGTGGCGATTTGCAGCGACATTACCGTAATTACTCACTAAATATCCGCCTTTATAGGGTGTATTTTTTACCACTTTATAACCTTTATGAGTGAATGCTTGAGCAATCACATTTACAAATTCAGGGTCTGCTGATTGGCCATCTTTATCACCTAAAATTATGTCAGGACGTGCTATACCCGCATCGATGTTCATGCCATTCCCTACTGACTTCATAGAGTGACAATCAACATGCCATACACCTTGATGTCGAGTGTATAAATCATCTAATAAAGTCTGCAGTTGGGTATGGTATGGCGAATAGTAATGATCAATACGATGGGTTACTTCTTCTCGCGTTAACTTTCTATCATACATGGCTTTTCCGGGTAAGGCGTAACGACGAATTAAGCCCATGCCACGGTCGCTGTATTTAGTTGGTTTACATCGATCCCATGACTTATCTAATAATGCGGGATCAATATCATCTGGCGCACGATTTGGATCTATATACATACGTGAGAAATTTGCATGCAATAAGTAACCTCCCTTTTCAGTAATGGGTTGCCAAATATCATCTATAAAGGCATCCCACCCCGACTTTATAAACTCTAAGGGTACTTGTGCATTAAAATCATCGGGACAATGAATTCCGCTGTGTGGTGAATCAAACACTAAGGGTATTTCTTCTGACTCAATTGGGGTTAACAAACTGAAAGCCGACTTCATAAATTTATCTCCTAGTTATATAAACATAGCCTGCCCAAGAGCAGGCTTAACGACTTTCATTAAAGTGAGTAAGTGAGTTGCAAATACATATAACGCCCAACTGGATTATAGGTATTTTGATCAAAGTTAATATTTAAATTAGTTAACGAAGCAGGTGGCTGCTTATCGCCAAGGTTATTAACCCCTAATTTAACACTAAGGTTGTTTGCAAACTGATAACCACCAGAGATATTGTGATAGGTCACAGAGCCTATACCGCGAGGCTCTCCTAGAAATTGCTCAGTCGTAGAGTCGATATGACGAAGGTTATAATTAGCTGTCCATCCATTATATTTCCACGTACTTGAGAAAGTACCGCGCCATTCAGGGTAAGATTCGCGTGATGCTGCAGTGCCTACTAAATCTTCCTGCTCTATTGAGCCATCGGATAGGGTCGAGTATTCAGTTAAAGTGTTTAATTTTGATGCATTCGCATTAAACGACCAGTCACCAAAGTCTGTTTGCAACGTGTAATATGAGACAAAATCAATGCCTGAAACACGTGTCGCATTAAGATTAACCGGGCCATCTAAAATATCTATGATTTCACCGCTACTATCTCGCGTAATGGTGTCGCAATTTTTGTTTTGATAAGCACATAAATCAAGGTTATTTTGCGCACCAAACTCACTTATAGTGTTATTTATTTCGATCTCATACCAATCTAAAGTAAAGCTTAGGTTTTCAATAAGGTTAGATTCGTAAATCAAGCCTACGGTTTTGTTCTTTGAAGTTTCAGGTACTAACTGACGGTTACCGCCTGTTGTTACTTGTACGTTGCTAAATGGCTGCGAATAATCGGTTGGCACACCGCTGCAACCTGCTAAATTATTATCAGTAGAGCAAGGATCATTAACTGCTTTATAAGTTAAGCGTTCACCTTCAAAAAGTTCTAAAATTGAAGGCGCTCTGAAGCCTTCAGCCCAGTTTGCTCGTAAAGTAAGTTGCTCAAAGGGTGTATAAAGTAAGCCAACTTTGCTATTGGTAGTCGAACCAAACGTACTGTAATCTGAGTAACGTACCGCTAAACTCAGCTCTAAATATTCAGCGAGAGGCTTATCATCAAGAAGAGGAATGCTAAACTCTGCATAAGCTTCTTTTAAGTCGTATTCACCGGTAGTCCCTTCACGAGGTGAAGATGTGGTTGTTCTATAAGTATTAATACGTGGATCTGAGTTGATGATACTGTCGGGCGTGTCTTCGCCCTTTTCTTTACGGTATTCAATACCGAAAGCTGCACCAATATAGCCTGCGGGTAGTTCATATAAAGAGCCGGTAATATTTGCGGTAAAGTCTAGCTGGCTAGCTTCATTTTTATCATGGCCAGTAAAGTTTATATAGTTAACCATGTCGTCGGTCAATGGGGCAAAAATATTTACTGGCACACAACCTGAAACTAAGTCTGTCACATCGGCATCAATGCCTGTCGTATCACATGCACGTAAGCCTAATGCTAGCTTATCTAAATTCATTTGGTTATTAGAAGTAAATTCGCCTTTATTACTTGCCCATGATGCAAAGCTATCCCATGACCAATCATTAGACAGTTCACCGTCTAATCCAATAGCAAATCGTGTTGTTTCAACTTTTTGCTCGTTGACTCGATAGCCATTATTCATAAAGAAAGCGTTATGTTTGAAGTCGCTACCAGAGAACTCAACCCCAAAAGGGTTTACCCTTGCGTCATCAGCAATAACAAAGCCGCGACTTCCTCGGATCGGAGATAGTGCGGGTGAAAACTGTTGATCTGATTCACGTGAATTATACAGCGCTTCAGCTTTAAAGTTTACTGAGCCTATTGGCATAACTAATTGTGTATATAATGAAGAACGCTCGCTAGGACCTGTTACATAGTTATTGTAATAACGATTATAGGTATCATCGCTATTCACTTTACGCCAGTTATCAATATTATTACCGTCCTTGCCTGGATCGCGAGTGATCCCCGCTGAAGAAGGAGTAAGACCGTTTACTGTCGCTAAATTATCTTCGAAAAAAAGCCCTTCTGGTGTCGCCGACGTTAATCCATTTAATGGAACCGCGGTTATATTTCTATCTTGTGTATAAATAGGCTTTTGATCAACATGGCTTGCAGCGAACATTAAGTTGGCATCGTTAATATTGACACCAGATAAAATATCAATATTGAACGTTTCTCTATCGCTTTTAGTTGTTTCACCATAGGTAGTTTTTACTTCAAGTCCTTCATAGTCATCATAGGTATACAGGTTCACTACACCGGCAATAGCGTCTGCACCATAAATAGCTGTAGCACCATCTTGAAGTACTTCTACGCGTTTAATAATTGCTTGAGGAATCGTATTCATATCAACGAAATCACGAAAGCCGCGTGAACCGGCACCATTCACCCAGCGATGACCGTTAACAAGCACTAAGGAGCGGTTAGCACCTAAATTACGTAAATTTAAACTAGATGAACCGTGACTAGAGCCTGCTGAGCCATTACCATTTAAGCTGGAGCCAACTGAAGGAAGTTCTTGCAATGCATCACCTAATGAGAGCGAACCATTAGCATTTAATGCCTCTAAATCAATATTTTGTATTGGACTTGCTGTCGCAGATTGGCGTTTAATACGCGAACCAGTTACCGCGATTCTTTCGACACTTTTTTCTGCCGTTACGTCTTCGGCAGATACAGTATGACTCGCAGTTAGGCATGCTGTAGCAATGGCGAGTGATATTACGGATTGCTTAAACATTAAACGTTCCATAGGTTGAGCTCCAAAAGTTTAGGTTATCATTTTATTAACCTAGACTTTACTATCTACTAAAGTGTATGCAATATTATATCTTTTAATCATTAGGCTATAACAATTCGTTATGAATGATATGCAACAGAACCAACAAAAAATTACTTTGAACAGCTTGGAAGCGTTTGACGCAGTAATAAAAACAGGCTCTGCAACAGGGGCTGCTAAATTATTAGGCTTAACTCAACCTGGTATTAGTCGACTTATTGCACAGCTTGAAAGTAAAGTTGGTTTTTCTTTATTTTATCGAGAGAAAGCACGTTTATTTCCTACTGATGAAGCAGTTGCCTTACATAAGCAAGTAGAAACGTCGTTAGCAAGTGTGTACCGAGTGGAACAACTAGCAAAAAATATCCATCAATCGCATGTAGGCCATCTCAATATTGTTGCTCCTAGCAGTTTTGTTGCGGGACCTTTGGCCGAAGCCGTTGCATCATTTTTAAAAGATCACCCAAATGTAAAAATTAACTTAGATAGTCACAGTCCTGCTAGGGCTTGTGAGTTAGTTGCAAATAAAGCATTCGATTGTGGTTTTATACAGCTTCCTGAAAATCATGATAATTTACTTTGTGAACCTATAATTAGTAGTAATCTAGTGTGCGCGGTATCAAGTAGCCATCCTTTTGCTAATGCTCGAGAACTTCAGCCTGAAGATTTACGTGATGAAAGCCTAGTATTACTTGGACAAGGACGACATTCGCGTAGGAGAATTGAGCATGCATTTTTACAAAGCAATGTTCGCTTAAAAGTAAGAGTGGAAACACATACTGTACCCACGGCTTGTACATTGGCTAAACATGGGGTGGGGATTTCGATTGTAAACAAGCTGATAGCACAACAGTTTCAAAATAATGACTTAAAACTTATCCCTTTTAAGCCTGAAATAGAAATTGTTTATGGTTTTATTACTTCTACATCAGCCCCCATGAATAGGCTGACTCAGACATTTTATAATCACTGCAAAGTACATTTTAGTCAGTTCATGGATAGCTATGGGTTAAGTAAAAAGTAAACAATAATGCTATTTCTGACCAACCAAACACTTTAAAGTGTGATTATAAAAAAATAACTTAATTGTGATTGCGAGCATTTTAAAAAACTATCTAGCGTCAATTAACTTGGCCGGCTTCACTACAATTATCTTAGCCGATTGGCTCCAAACTTTATTTGCTCTTATTGAGCGCTAAGCGCGTTCAATGTAACGGCTCTACTTAGTGTAGGTGTGAATACGGACATTAGCCTACATAAACTACACAAAGATACTTACACCCTCATGCTTACTACTTCTAGCTGTATATAATTAAAAGTAGTAAATATAACCGGTTAGCCTGAGGTCACTAACCACCAGTTCCACCCTTTACGCAGTAAACCCATATTGCAGTCCGGTAATGATGCGGTGTATCAATTCACGGCCGCGAATTGTATTTATCATCGCGCGCGGAGGGTGATTATCAAACTGCATATGAGGCGTATCTAGCCACTGGCTCCAGCGTTTAACATCATCAAAATAAGCCACCCCGACCCCAGATAGTCTAGCTATCTCTAATGCATGTTCACTGATCTGTTTATTTAATGGCTTTTCTTTATTGCGAATTAACGTCCGCTCGGTTGTCCCTGTTGCTTTTGCAATATCACTCATATTCCAGCCCATCAAGTTAGCAAATGCACGAAGACCTGCTGTTGTAAGACCGGTTTGCGCTATTTCAATTTCCGCAAGCGGGTTTGAGCGAATGGTTAACTTCCCACATGTAACAACAGCGATAAAGTCTGGGTTTTGCCCCCTATTTTGGTTAGTTGTTCTCATCTGTAACTTACCTCAATTTATAGAGCTATCATTGATTATAGTGACAGCTGTGTAACGCTACAATGTCGGCCTGCTTGGCTCTGGTTCAGACGTACTTTAGAAAAATTATCATTAATAGAACTACCTTGCTCTTCAGTTGTAACATTAAACCAGCCTATTAAACTACAAAACCACCGTTTTTTTATGCCCGCGAGAGCCCTCCCCTGTGTCCAAGCACCTAGCTCAGACTGCTTC
The DNA here is from genome assembly GCF_017653575.1 of Pseudoalteromonas sp. K222D. NCBI lineage: Bacteria > Pseudomonadati > Pseudomonadota > Gammaproteobacteria > Alteromonadales > Pseudoalteromonadaceae > Pseudoalteromonas > Pseudoalteromonas sp. K222D. The sequence continues at coordinate 11,377 of NZ_JAGGDL010000014.1, read as the reverse complement.
GTATAAAGCAATAGTCAATGTGACACGGTCTTTTTCTGCTGGAATTTTTTACTTTGTTACCTTATCCCTTAAAAAGCTTTTTTCACTCATAAAAAACAAAATAATTTTAAAACAACAGCTTAACTAACTAGTACTTTTTCTGAAAGGATATCTGTCTTTGATATTTTGAATATTCAATTAAGCAAATAGCGAGTTTTAAAATGAATATCGAATTAGAAAAAGTAGGTGTAAAAACAGCCATAGAACATTGCCTCACTAACAGTGATGCATCGCATTTTATGATAAACATTGTTAGTAGCCATCCCCCACTTATTGAATACCTTAAAGCAGCTTTTGCATCTGAGAGTGTTCACATATTGGCTTGCGCGGACAGTATTAACATGAAGCACTTTTTTGGTGTTATTCGTACTGAACTTCAAGAGAAAAGTGATGTTCAGCTCATGATTGTTAGCCATGAACTGGGTTGGCCAATAATAGAGAGTTGCCATTTGAATTTTAATACTGTGAAAGCAATGAGTGATCAAAATGCTATCTACGCAGGTGATAACACTATTTACCATGGCCAGCCTTTTTATGATGGCGATGTTTTCTAAAGCTGACGTGTTTTTTTAAATAGTAGACATATTGATCCGTGAATGCCTTCCCGGTTATTGCATTAACTAATAACTGAGAAGGCTCATTTATAGATTTATTGATCCGCGTTTAAATATAAAAAACACCTCACCTGCTTTTAAAAAAGTGAAACGGTGTCGTTAACTCTTAAAAAATCAAAAAAAACAGTTTTTTATTAAAAAACAATAAAAAACTAACCAATTGAAATGTAATTAAATTACCCAATAAAAAAGCAATTTTTTTTAAACGCGAAATTTAGAGAGTACAAAAAGGGGGGCTCTAATTTTAGACCCATTCAAAAAATCCCTTTACGATTCCTCTTATTCACATTTTAGCTATTTGGTCATTTAAACATTTATGGATGTTTATTCCAGTACTTCAATAAGTAGGTCTACAAAGCAGGAGTTAATCGCCACAGCGGAAAGAGAATAGTTTTATCATGATTTAAGCGTGAACACGTTAATCAATAAAAATTGAAAAGGTAAATTTATGAAATACAGAAAAGGTTTCTTTAACTTTGAATAATGTAAAAAAAGGGGTGGGCTATTTGAGCATGCTTGTGAACTATTTGTCGAAATAATCACTTTCTCCTTTTTTTAAGAGCTTCTTCCATATATTAATGAGTAATACAAATAAACCAGTAAGAAAACAAAAAACAATATTTAAGCATTGTTTTTTATATTACAAAAAAGGTTTATTTAACTTTAAATAATACAAAAAAGCACCTTTTGAAAAAAAATGTCCATTTAAATGACCAAAATGCAGTTTTTTGATTCAGAAAAGTGCTTATAAGTGTAGTTTCAAATTTGAGCATAACGAAGAAGCAACCTAAAACAGGTTGCCAGTTTAGATTAAATTTACGGGGAAAATAATGAAACACAAACAAAAAGCTATTCCGTTTGCTAAGGCAAAATTACAAACTCATCCACTATTAGGAGAGCTGATTAAAAATGATGTCACGGATTTAAAAGTAAACCAGTGCATTAGTGAGTTACCCATTGAGGTAATACAAACGTTATTAGATTTAAGACCACTCCCAGTGACCCCTGATACTAATGATAATTGCTACCTGACACTTGCATCGAGCGGAATACTAGAGCGCTTTAGAGCCCATCCTTTAAGTAAAAAGCTTATCTTAAAGGTACATATTTACCCAGCAGATGTTATTGAGCACGTACTAAGGATTACCTTGCTATATAACTGCGCTGTAACGCTTTATTTAAAAAACGGCTTGAATACCAATATTCAACACCGGCTTAACTGTTTTAAAGCGCACGGTATACACGCTCCTAAAAAAACAATATTGGCAAGCTTAGCTAATACCTCACCGTCTACTTTTCGGTAATGGAGAAGTCGATATGAGTAAATTCACTCACATTGCAAGAAGTAACCGTTTAAAAAATGCTGGTGGCTGTTATCCAGATGCGCTGCCATATGCAACAACGCTCGCTATTTTGTTGGCTAAATTAGCGAAAGTAGACGTTAAAACACGTCCTGCAATAACCGTTGTTGCACTATTTATGTGGTTAACAGGGAACTGGCGTGTCATTAATAAGCCTAGTGATATTCCTGATTTCGTGAAGATTTCCGGCGCTAGCCCGTGTCGTCAATATGCATTTCGTAACTACAATGACGGCACGGTATCGTGGACAGAATATGCCCGTGAATGCAAGGATAAAAATAAAACTACGTATCTGTGGCAGCCTATACCCACTTACCTAAATCAGTTTTTTCGAACGTTTATTACCGAAAAAACCTACCATATTCCTTTTTTAACGCTAAAAGCCAAAACAACCTTGTTCGAGTTAATGTCTAAGCCTTGGAAAACACCTAATAAATTACAGAGCCAGCCCCGTGTACGTAAAGATAGTCTGCAAAATTACTTTATAAAATGCGCCCAGGCAGACAATACATTGGGTGCAATTGTAAGAGAACAACTTATTGTAGACCATCAAGCTCATCATAGAAGCGCTATGTATTACCAACAACTTAATAGTGACCGTATCCGCTATAAACTATTTGAAGCACATAATCGATACTTATCGCGTCTCATTGACGCAGCAAGGAATGCTAAATTTCACTCACATTTTGAGCTTTACTTGAAAGGTTTTTCTTTAAACCTGATTAAGGAGCTTACAAAAAAGGCTGACTATTTATCGCAGCCGGGTGAGATAAGTCAGTTTGAACTTGATACCACACAAAGTGGCATTAATAAAAAGCGTATTCCCGCTATTTTAATAGGTAGCCGTCGATCGCTAGATGATAACGATGTAAGCCATTTTTTCCAAAAGCTACATAACTTAGTTGAAGACGCCAAAAAGAGTATTTCTGTTAAAGGCCCGAGCAAAAAATCGTCGTCAGCCAATCAAGCTGCGTTACGCGATTACTACAATAAAGCAACCTACCGTATTGCATTACTGTTTATTGTTCTTGCCGGTGCAAGGCCAACACATGGTATCAGTATTTTATCAGATTATTATTCAGGTGGTGATATAACCTTCATTAAAGACAAAGGCGTCCTTAGACAACTGATACTTTGTGATTACTTGAAGCAAGAGATTGAACACTACTTATCCTTACAGTCTGTTATTCGTACACAGCTCAACATACACACTAAATTAGATGAGCTTTGGTATACGTGTAATCAAAACAATGTACCGATAGCTCTCACATGTCGTGGGCTTCGCTTATTCATGCATCAACTATGGCCTGGTGTAGTGCCTTACCAATTGCGTCACTTTTATTGTCATTGCGCTAATACTCATATGTTTTCAGACAAGCTGTTCGATAACGATATTGATCGTCTCATGGGCCATGAAAATCTGGGGGAGCGCCTCGGAAGTGACAGGTTATCGCCAAGACGTTTTGCTTTAATGAAGGACTATTTAAACATGCTTCCGCAGCGCCTTCGTTTGAAGGAGTTTATTTATGTCTGAACAATTCTTAAAGCAACAAGCAAATAAAATAGACAATTACTTAGTGCATGCTTGGCCATACAGTACGACGCAGGAGGCTATTTTATGGGTATTAAATAATTTACCCGTGGTGAATACACAAACGCCTAGTTTAGATCATAGAGAGCTAAGCATAATCAATAAAAAGATTAAGACTATCCCAACGGGAGAGCAACGAGTCTATCAAAAGGCACTTGAGGGCGTTCTTTTTTATTTGGGAAATGAATGCCAATGGCAACTGCCTGAAGAACTAGAAAACAAGATAATAGATACAGATCACGAGTACTTTGATGACCTTACAAAAGGTACTGCGCATGCACAGCAAATTTTTATTCGTTACCAACAGCATAAAGCGCATTTTTTTGCTACAAGGCCGCCATTAACATCGTGCTTTACTGCACTAATGATAGGGTTTGAAATCGCGCCTTTATCGTTAGTCCATATTTGTGCAATCTTAAACAACACTGATTCAATCACGGATGAAGTACACAATCCGCGCCTTGCTGTAACGCACTTTGAATGTGGTACTGATAAGCCACAAGTAACGCATTACCATCTTCCAATAATATGCTACCGACTATTGCATGATTATTATGCACAATCCCCTGAAAAGATAACAGTGACGAGGCTATATAATCACTTAACTCAGTGGTTAGAAGAGGAAGGGTTGCCTGAAATTAAACAAAGTGAGTGGCCAAGGCGTTTTCAAATAAGCTGGTACACTCGCTTTAAACTACCGTTTATTTTTATAAAAGATTTAGCCTATCCTGAGCGTCATGTCGGTATAGCTCCTGACATTAGCCCATCCATAATAAAAGCGAAGGATATTTATGCTATTAACTGGGATACCGAGTGGTTTAACTCACTAAAAAAATCAAGAACTAAAATTCATTGGCCTCATGAAATACTACTCAAGCATTCAGAAAATCCGAATGCTGTAGAGCCCCCTTCATGGGATGCAGCTAATATTTTACCGCGCTTGCTGTTTAATTATACTAAACAGTTAATCGTGTTCGGTGGGGTTAAAAAAGCAAATCTTGCCTTAGGTTCAATTAAAAATTATACCTCGCTAAAAAGTAAGCTTGAACTCTTCCCTTTGTCTTATGCTGATGCAATTAACGAAGAAGCCATTAATAAGTGGGCTGAGACTGTTTATGACTCAATAGACTCAGATATAGTGAAGGTAACATTTTATAATTTTTTACGATTTTTAAAGCACCAAGAACAAACAGACACGCTTGATTTATCTCTCTTCAATAGTCCGTTAATACCACCATCAGTGAGCCCCACACGTTTAGGCGTTGATGAATGCGATTTACTGGTAAAAACGCTTATCGACAATGGTACTCACCACCCTTTTCGAAGTTTATTCTGTGTGATTGCTGCTTTGCTAGGGTTTTACGCTATGCTGCGCCGTGGTGAAGTCCTAAGGTTACGCCGTAAAGATATTCGATTTAAGCCAAGTACTGGCCTTATAACGATAACTGTTACCAATACCCCTGAGGGTAATACTAAAAGCGGCACTACGCGCATGGTCTACACTACACTTCCTAAGCAGTATCACTCGTTATTCAAATATCTATTTGAAATAAAAAAAAGCTCACCGCGCGAACAGCCTTTGTTAGGCTTTGAAGGTGAGAAGTATCATTCGCGACAACTTTATTATTTATTACCTGTGTCACGTGCTTTACGACTTTTGTTTGGTACACACCTTAACTTTCATCACCTTCGCCACAGTGGCGTACATATATTTATGCTGCAAATATTGCATTGTGTTAACTATACGCCCGACAATTTACGTGGGGAAACACCTCTTGAACAAGAGGTGCTATCGAGTACGTCAGTGGCTACTCGCTTTGATTATTGGTTTGAAGGACGAAAAGTTGACGAAGTAAATGATGCCATTTTTTTGGATGAAATGGGTAAACAAATTGGCCATATTTATTATGGCACTACACGCTGGTCATACTTGCATGACATAGATTGGCTACTGCCTATTATTAGCCGTGCTCATTCACCCTATACACAACGCGAATACACCCACAGTGAACTGCGTTATTTGCTTGATCTTAAAGCTAACTCTAGTGATCTTTCTCGCATATTACTTAAGCTTAACCCTGAGTACGCCAACAAAACTCTGGGGCAAAAACGCAATCAGCCAATAGTGCTGAGTGATTGTCAGCTTGGCGAAGCTGTATTTGTTAAAGCTATTAAATCAAAACATGTGCCCTTAACAGCTGACCACAGTTTAACTTGGCAAACGTCAATTCATAACAGTGAACACACGTTACTCGGTTTTATATTTAAAGCCATGCTCTATAGTAAAGCGCTTGACCTATATGCACTCAGCTTTATTTGGGGCCATGGGTGTAAGCATCACATTAAACCAATAAGTAAAAAGCAGCGCACAGCTCTGAAAAACTTACCTCCCGTTGTACTTTCTGATGATGAGCAGTCATTACAAATTTCGCTTGCCTGCAACAGCAAAAATGCACACGCATTTACCACCGTGTTTAGGCATAACGACTGGGGCTGGTTGAGTTTTCGATTTACTCTTTCTGTTAATCGAAAACTCAAAAACGAACGACAAAAACAGCTGCTTAAAGCACAGTTCGCTCAAAAAAATGAAGCTATTCAAATTACTAAACATGCTAGAGGAGAAACAATGTTAACTATTAATTTAACACCAAAAACGACACTTTCACCTAGTGTGATCAAATTTTCACAAGAATTTATTCAATTATTTCAATAAGGTAAAAAACATGAAAATTATTATTTCTGGTAACAAAAAAGCACTACTCAAAAACATAACTGAGAATATAGATACCCACTATGCTGATAGCCTAGCAACCATATTAATAAGTAAAAAAGAAGGTTCTATTACATTAATAACCGGTAAACATCCTTTATGTTCACATTGTGTATTTACGCTTGATACGTCCTCTACACATATAAAAGACGTGCAGTTTTCTATTGACGGCAGCTTTGCAAAGCAGCTCCCATACTATTTTAATGTAAATGAAGACATTGAATTAAATGTTCATACCTTGTCTTCAAGTGCAACCTCTATTGAATTAATCCATAAAGACACTAAAAGCAACGAAAACGCACTGCGTCGGTGTGAGTGTGTCGCTGTATATGAAGCGCATTTAACTTACCTTAAAGAGAGTTCACAGCGCCCAACTTCAACCGCTTCTAAAGCCGCTATGGAGCGCGTTATATACGAGTCAACTGAAACAATGCCTTTTGAATTTTTAGAAGTAAACGTAGATAAACAACATTGTCGAATACAACGTGATGGCGATGTTGAAGAAATGCATTTCCCTGACAACCTAAAATTACCGATTTCTATGGTTTTGACAGAGGAGATTACCCGTAAGCTTGATAATTTATGTAAGGCTACAGATGGCGATGAAATCGAAGTCGCCCAGCAGGGTGAGTTACTCACTTTTAAAACGCCTGAAACCACACTCACTTATTCATTGGCCGGCGTTGAAGAGTTTTTCGCAAAGAAGCCTCTTAAATTTACTAACGAAAAACATGTTATAGTAAATTTCTATGGGCTTAAAACGGAAGTTAGACACTGCTTAGCTGAGTATAAAACCATTAAAAAAGCGGATAATGCACTCTTATACTTAAGCAATAATAAAGCCGCCATTGCATTTATTACACCCCCTTATGAATTTATACAGCCAATCACTTTAACTAAAACGTGTAGCAAAGCAAAAAATAGCGAGTCGCTCTATCGTTTTTCACCAAAAGCGTTATTAGGCATCAATATCGGTGACTTAACACAAGCCAAGAGTACGCGACTCGACATTCTTAAATACGAAAACGGCGAACGTAAATTAGGCGTGTATTTTTCACTTGAGAACAAGTTGCCACATCGCACCATTCCAATTGAGAAAGACGAGAGCCAACTATCTCACGTGTTAGCTTTACTTGAGGAGTTATATCAAAACCAAGGCGATACAAATACACAGAACATAAAACAAGAAGTACAAAAGGATTTATTTGCTGATGTTATGGAGGAATGTGATGAATATTAAAAAACAACAAAACACTGGACAAATAGACAGCACTTGCTATATTTTAATAATGAAATTCTAATCAGTTGCGTGATTTCGTACTTAGTGTATGGTATTGGTGTAACTGAAGATAAAATAAGCAGTTGGGGTAAAGAGGCGGCAACCTCCCTACCCCGTACCGGCTGCACCGCTTTTAACCGAATCCAGCCGATGATCCAATTCTAACGAATTCCATCGGTGAGGGATAGATCTATTTATAGATCCATTAACTGATGGAGGCCATTATGGCTCACATTCGCATTCGCCCCAATGGGCGTATTCAATTTGATTTACACATTTATGGGCAGCGCTTTCGTGAAGGCACTAAGCTCATGGCGACCCCTGTTAATATTAAAAAAGCCAATGCAACGCTTAAAAAAATCAATGCTGAGATTGATTTAGATACGTTTCAGTACCGTGATTATTTTCCTGAAAGTAAAAAGGTCGCTAAGTTTGAAGCTTTGCAACGGGCTAAAGATCCCGATCGCCTTTATCCGTTTTTTAACGATTACGCGAATGAATGGTTCGATCGCCAAAAAGCAAAATGGAAAAGCAGCTATCAAAGCGTGGTACGTAATACCCTCGACCGTTACCTTATTCCTGAGTTTGGCAATATATTAGTTAATGAGATCAAGCTGGCTAATGTGGACTATTTTCGCGAAAGCTTAATGGTGTGCGATACCAAAGGGGCCCGTAAACTTTCTAATAAACGCATTAACGGTATTTTATGGCCGTTTGTGGCTATTTTAAGTTTAGCCGCCGAAGAGCATGACTTTACTTACCCATTACGCCGCTATAAAACCTTAAAAGAAGAACGCGCCAATTCACTGCCACTAACCGCAGATGAAGTACAACGCTTTTTAGAATGTACTCCTACACAATGGCGCGATTATTTTACGGTGCGATTTTGGACCGGTATGCGTAGCTGTGAAATACACGGCCTGCGCTGGGAAGATATCGACTTTAATCATCGCCTTATTCGTATTCGTCACAATTGGGTGAATGGTGAACTCGGGGATGTAAAAACACCTAAGTCTCGCCGCGACTTAAAAATGTGTAATACACTCTTTTCGCTATTTAAACGCTTACAAAAACAAACAACCAGTGAATTTGTGTTTACTCACAAAGGTAAACCGCTTGATACCCACTTTGTAAGCACTCAACTGTGGTACCCCACACTTAATAAAGCGGGGCTTGCACGTCGCCGCCCTTACGAAACACGCCATACCGCTGCTGTACTGCATATAGCAGCGCATGAAAACCCGCTGTACATATCTCATATGCTGGGGCATAGCGATACACGTTTATTGTTTGACGTATACGCACCTTATGTTGCCAATGCGTCAAGGCAAGATGGTTTTGCGTTTAATGAAATGATGATTGAACGCGGGATTGCGTAAAGCGATTGAAACGGCCACACATAAACTTGCAAAGCCGTGTGTTACCACTCACTCAAAAACGATGTAACATTTGATGGAAAAAAGACTTTTTATTAGCGCAAATAAAACGAATTAGGTTAATGTGTTGAGTTAATATTTTGATTGGTAAAACGATCAGATTTGATTGGACCTGCACGTTAACCGCTCATATTTAAATGTTGGGGATGGCCAATGTCTGATCCACAAAGAGTAGGTTATGTAAAGTATGAACCACAGACTTGTTATACCACAGTACCTAAATGCTGCTGCCAAAAACTAGACTGACATTGCTAAAAAGACACACTTCCCTCTGTTACTCTAATTATTTAAATTTCTTGGTAATTTTGTCTTGAATAAGTCTCAATCGTTTAAGTATCACTGGGAATGAATCTGGTGTTGTAAAAAACATACCTCCTTTGATCGCATTTTCGTGATCTTTTTCGATATCAACAAGCCTTTCATCATCAGGTGTTAACAAAATATCCCCTGTGAGAATTCCCTCGTAATCAACACCGAGACTAGCCCATCGATGTTTCTTCATTTCAATAACATCGTTTCTAGCCGTTTCAGAATTTAGAGGATCTGCAAATGCCATAGTTAACAAGCAATCCACATCATACCAGTGCCTAGCCAACCTGTCTGGATTAGGTGAGCTGTTTTGAGTGCAAAATTGATGTAAGGCTGTCAGTTTTTCCCACAAAATATACTCTGCCTGATAGGCATTTACATGCGCTTGGGGTAATACTAATCCTTCGAGCCCCGGAGTGTGACCCAAGTAGCAATCAACTGCGATGGTGTTAGTGGGCTTTCCTCTATTCCTACCGCCAAACTCAAGAAGAATATGATCTAATTGATAATCATTCGTCCCCCTTGTAACTCGAGGAAAATGAATATCAATTTTCTCACCTCTTGAATCACCTTCTATCTCCGCATACAAACCTTCAATTTTATACTGAGACAATCGCTCGTTAAGAATAGTAACTAAATTTTCACTCCAAGCTAGTAATAGCTTTTGCTGAGTTTTTCTAAACTTATCATTTTGACTTCTACTTTTAGTACTTTTGAGCCATTCGTCTAACTCTTCTTCTTCAGTAAGCCCAGATAGATCAGCCCAGTGGATTGATAAATCAATATCTTCTGAAAATCGAGAAATAGCTTCCCAACATTTACTTAATGCTGTTCCACCTTTAAATGCTACTGAAAATTCCCCTAATAACTTTTCGTCATAGAGGAGTCGAAGAATTTCCGTAACCCAAACATCTTTTTCTAAAAAGTTAGCAGCCAAACCTTTGGGATGATGTTGAGCACCAAAAGTTAATATTTCGCTTAGCTCTTCATGTCGAGATTTATCAGCATATAACTCAAATATATTCATGGAAATAGACTACGCTCTACGTTCTCGAGTTTATGTTTCCACAATGCTAGCATTGCGTTTTTTTGTAATTTAGAAATGACCTTTAATGCTTCACCTTTAGTTAACTGTAAGCGTATTAAAGCTATTCTTAACGATGACTCTGAAGTATGTTCAGGAGATAGTGCGAGCAATCCTCTAAATAACGCACCTTCAGGCTTGTTAGCCCATTGAAATTTATTTTTAGCAACATGGTGCACTTGTACAACCTCATTTCCAACCTTAAACTCGCGTGTTGGCCCTGTTGTCCAATAGATAGATTTCATAGGTGCTTGTGTTTGCATCCCTAATCTATAGGCAGCTTCTAACCCTTGAGGAACCATTTTATAATGATGTATTCGTGCCCAAGTTTTAGCAACTTCTTCTGCTTTAGCAATCATCTTAATAGACGGAATGCTCTTTAGAGGTTTTGGGCGAGAGTATATGCCTTTAGCCACACGAATTATTTTCTCTTCTTTGGCCAAACGACTCATTGCTTTTTGTACAGACGCAGTCGTTCCTAGGGTATAAAAGCCCTCGATAGAAAATGGAGTTCCTCGCCTCATACGAGACACTCTATTAGCGACTAAAGCTGAAACTGACATACAACCCTCCAAACTGACAAAAACAAAAGCACTAGATAACTATAACCTATATATAGCATGGGTTGCAAGACCATCACTGTCAGGATGGACATGGCGACTACTGGTTTTAAAATCTTGTTTTAGGATTAAAAGGATAGAATTTTATTCTTTGATAACATGAGCAGATGTATGTCGATGTTTTTTAATGGCTAAAAATGAATTATGATAAGCCGTTTCTTTTTATCGACTATTAAGTGATAAATACGCAGTAGAGCAGCGTCAATTACACCGAGCATTATCTAACGGTGTCACGTACGAGTACGATTTCATTGAAACGTGTTACCTATAGCGT